>DAOVLV010000173.1 GCA_030631085.1 Planctomycetales bacterium
CAGTGAGCCGCATGGGGCGAGTAACATTCGGTTTTCGCGGATTATTCTTTCTGCCGATGCGACCGCACGGGCTGTTACCACGTCGAATTGGCCTTGGTATTGTTCGTCGCGGGCGATTTCCCGGCTCCGGCGGGCGACAACCTCGACCCGATTTTTCAGACCTAGTTCCGAGGCTGACAGTTTCACGAAATCGGCCTTTTTGTGATTGGATTCGATAGCAGTCAGTTGCAGTTCCGGAAGGGCGATAGCAAGGACGATTCCCGGAAGCCCGGCTCCGCAGCCAACGTCGGCAAGACGCACCGGACCGGCGAATAATTCAGGATATACAAGCAACACAGCCAGGGAATCGGCGATGTGCTTGAGGTAGAAATCCTCGCGAGTAATTTGCCCCATCAGTCCGTCGGCCTGGTTGTGTGCGAGGATCAGGCGGTAATACTGTTCGTAACGTTGAAACGCCCCCGCCCAGGCGTCAGCCGACAACCCGCAGGAAATCCAGAATCTGTAAAGGACCGGATCGGGCATTTGGCATTCGGCATTCGGCATTTGTGGCACTGAGTTTATGAAAGTTGTTTCTGTTTAATTCCACGATTCGATGAAATATCTGAATTTAAAGAGCCAAGACGCACAACAACCCTCGGCCGCCAATGCCCAATGCCAAATGCCGCCGCACTACCATTGTGGCGTATCTTCGGCTTCCTCGTTCTTGTCCTCTTCTTCTTCGTCTTCTTCGTATTTCCACTTGTCCGATTCGCTCATGTCGTCCAGTTCGCGTTCCATTGCCTTGAAGAGTTTATCCTGCATGGGCGCGAGTTTCTGGTAGTAGCCGAGCGTGGCCTGGTAGGCATCGACCATCTGGTTAATCTTGATGAGTTGCCACTTGAGCAGGCATTGCGGTTCTTTGATGTTGCCGAACGGGTCGCAGGTGAAACTGATTCGGCCTTGGTCGTCGCGGTTAAAATGTTCACAGTCCTGGCATTGGATCATAGCGTCATACTCCCTGTATTCTTATTATTGAATGATACCTTCCTCGGTCTTCCATTGCCAGTTTATTGAATCGGTTACTGGCGTAAATCTGTATTTGCCTTAACGGGTGGGACGCGGTTATAATAGCCTGATTCGTCTTGAGTGGTGCGTTATGAATCGAGTTTTTAACCTTCAGGTGGAGGTTTCACAAGTGAAGTTTAGTCGATATTTTGCGATTTTGCTTTCTGCTTTGGTTTTGTGGTCGGCTGTGGATGTTTTCTCCACGGTTCCGGACCCTTCTACTGCTCCGGCTGGTGTTGAGAAGGCAAAGGATTTCGACCAGGTACGCTCGCAGGCTTTTAAGTCCTTGTTAAGCGGCGATTTCGCCGGTGGTTGTGCTTTGCTGGACTCGGCCGGTGCGCTTTCCGTTGACGATACTCTCGTCAAGGCCAAGGCGCTGACGGCGGAATATCTGAAGATTCGCGCCAAGTCCGATACCGAGCGACAGGCGGAACTCTCTGCTGCTGTGGGTCGCGTCAAACTGGCGAAATTGGCCCGGGAGTATCGCCCCGAACTTCTCAAAGCGAAACTGGACGAGAAACTGTGGGCGCATGTCAGGTCAATCACCGATGCCGTAACTTCGGCGGATGAATTCCTGGCGGTCAATTCGACCTCCCAGCCTGCGGATGTCCGCAAGGATGTTTTCAGGCATCTTGACAGCGCCGATAAGGAACTTACGTTGGCCTGTGCGCTTGTTACGGGGCGAAAAGGTCCCTGGCCTGAAGCGTTCAGGGCGTCTGCGAAGAACCTGAAGCGTGCGGTGTCTGATTATCGCAATGTCTGGCGGAAGGACGATAGCCCCGACAGCAGGAGCGTCCTGAAAAAGGCGTCCGAAGACGTACACGACGCGCTGATAGACATGGGGGTGCTCGTAACCAAAGAGCCTCTGATGGCGGCGCTGGTCAATGCGAGCGGGGCAATGGAGTTGGCCGACGATTCGGAAGCGTTTCGCCGGCAGGAGTGGGTCGCCGAACTTATCCGCGATGCCGACAAACAGGGCAAAAAACTGATAGCGGAAAAGAAGTGGCTCGATGCGCTGATGATTTACGGGCGCGACGGGCTTGAAGGGATCGAGCCGGACAACGTAACCTTCGATGAAATGCGCAGGAAGGCGAGCAGGCACGTTCGCGTGCAGAGCATTTACGGCCTTGGCGGCGCGTCCACGTCGAAGACGCCGGAAGCAACTACCGCTCCGGCTGAAGAACCGAAATGGAAAAAGATGATTACGGGTATAGACACCAATATGGTTCGCACCGCAATTGAACGAATAAACGACAACTACGTAAAAGAACCGGATTACAGGAAGATGGGTCTGGGCGGGCTTGATGCCGTTCGCGTGCTCGTTACCAGCAGTCGGGCGGCAGAGACGCTTTCGGCTTTGAAGTACAAACCCGCACGCCTGGCTTTTCTAAAGGGTATCGACCGGCAGATCGAGCGGATGCGTGGTGTGAAGTCCCCGGATTACATCCACGTCAGAGACGCGCTGAACCATATCCTCGACCTCAATTCCGATACGCTGAACCTGCCCACCGAGGTGGTGAACATGGAATTCGCCGAGGGTATGCTCTCGACGCTGGATAAGTTCACCTCGATGATCTGGCCTTACCAGGAAGAGAATTTTCGCAAGCGGACGCTGGGGTCTTTTTGCGGGGTCGGTATCCAGATACGCAAGGACCCCGGAAGGGCCATTGAGGTCGTTACGCCTCTTGCCGGCGCTCCGGCGTTACAGGCGGGTATTCGAGCGGGGGATTACATCATCCGCGTCAACGGGGTCGAAACCAGGATGATGGACCTTGAAGACGTGGTAAAACTGATTACCGGAAAGAAGGGAACCGACGTTACGCTGACGATCCGACGATCGGGCAGAAGCAAGCCGTTCCCCGTGCCTATCCGACGCGACACGATACGCATCCAGACCATCAAGGGTTGGCGCCGTAAGCCCGACGGGAAATGGGACTTCTTTATCGATCCGGTTGAGCGGATAGGATACATTCGCCTGACGCAGTTCACGAGCGATACCGCCGATAAACTTCACGGGGTGCTTCTAAACCTTCGCCGGGCCAACCCGCCGGTTCGCGGCGTCATTGTGGATATGAGGTTTAATCCAGGCGGACTGTTGTCGGCGGCGGAGAATGTCTCCGACGAATTTCTTGTTCGCGGGCTGATTGTGCAAATCAAAGGTCGTCGTGGTCAATCGCCGCCAAAAAACGCCACTATCTCCGGTGCATATCAGCGGGGCAAGGTCATTGTCCTGGTAAATCAGCAAAGCGCGTCCGCCTCCGAAATCGTAGCCGGCGCTCTGAAGGACTGGGGACGGGCGACGATTGTCGGGGAGCGAACTTACGGAAAGGGAAGCGTCCAGCGACCCATGCCGCTGAGGTCCAAACTCGCAAGTCTGAAACTCACCACAGCCTATTATTACCTGCCATCGGGACGGTGTCTGCATCGGGCGAACGGGTCCAAAACGTGGGGCGTCGATCCGGATGTGCCGGTCAAGGTTACGATTCGCCAGACGAACCGATGGGTGGAAATCCGCCAGGAAACCGACATCCTCAAGAGCGTCGGCGCTGATCGACTGGCGGACTTGTTGAAAAAACAACTCAGAGAGGACGTCCAACTCCAGACAGCCCTGCTGCTGATGCGCCTGAAACTACTGGCGGAGACCCAACCAGCCCAACCAGCCAAAGCGGCATAGGGTAAAAAAAACTCCCCGGCGGTCGCGGCTCGGCTGATCGTCGAGCATGGTTACGCACTTCGTAGAGAAACAAATGATAGAAGAACTGAAAAAAGAAACAGGATTGGATGTCTATGAAGCCAGTATCGTTGAGGCCGGCGGAGTAACGTACTTCCTTGGTCGGCGGGGGGCGGAGAAATTTGTCGGATCGCTCGGCGACGGCGGAATTATCGGCGAAAAGGTCGGCGAACTGAACGGCAAGCCGGTTATTGTCGGCCCGACAGACCATGCGAACGCCCTGGTGATACGAAAGACTCTTCCGTGGACGTCGCCGAGGTGTCTGGGGCTTCTCAAGAGTGTCGGTATGGGCGACAGGTTGGGTCTGGCGACGCCGGGGCATATCCGCGCCGTCGCCGGCAGCGGATTGGCGGTTTTCCTCGCGCAGCAGTCTATCCGCGAAATGGGCCGCACGAAGCGAAGCCCCGACGACGTGATGGATTCAGCCACGTGGGGAGTCCTCCAGGAAGGTTTTAAAGACGGCTTCGGGTCCGACGCGGACCATTTGCAAAGTTTCGAGGACATCGACCGGACAGTCAAAGCCGGTTTTACCATGTTCACAATCGACCCCGGCGCACACGTGGACGATGAGGCCGATACCGCTTCGTCTGACACCCTGGCCGAAAAAGTCGCCGCCATCGACTTCTCGGAAATGGAGACGGACGCCGCCGACCTGGCCGGCAGATACGTCGGGAAGACATTTGACCTGGGCGATACGAAAATCGCGTTTGACGAGGAAATTCTCCTCCGCGCCGTCGCCAAGTACGGTAAGGCCGTCGTCCATGTCGCCAAAATGTATCGCCACCTTGCGGACGTTGCGTCCGGCCCGTTCGAAGTCGAGATTTCCGTCGATGAGACCGAAAGCCCCACATCACCGGCGGAGCATTTTTTCTTCGCGACCGAGTTGACGTGTTTGGGCGTCGAGTGGGTGGCCTTGGCGCCGCGATTTATCGGGCGGTTTGAGAAGGGCGTCGATTACATCGGCGACCTCGCCGCTTTCGCCGCTTCCTTTGCCGAGCACGTCGCCGTTATGAAAGCGCTAGGCCCGTACCGGATTTCCATCCACTCCGGCTCCGACAAGTTCAGCATATACTCAATCGCCGCCGACCTGGCGGGGCAATACGTTCACGTCAAGACGGCCGGGACGAGTTACCTCGAAGCCTTGCGTGCAATCGCAGCGATGCAGCCGGGACTGTTCCGCGAGATACTCGACTTCGCACGCGAGCGATACGAGACCGACAAGGCTACGTATCACGTATCGGCCGACGTAACGAAAGTCCCGCCCGCCGATACGCTCAAAGACGAGCAATTACCGGGACTTCTGGACGATTTCGACGCCCGCCAGGTGCTGCATGTTACATTCGGGTCGGTCCTGACAGCCGACGGCGGCGAGCGATTCGGCGCACGAATCCACGCCGCACTGAAAGCAGACGAA
>DAOVLV010000443.1 GCA_030631085.1 Planctomycetales bacterium
CGAAGCCGCCGAGGCCGTACAAAGTATTATCAGGCAGATGCCGGAGAACCTGAGGATTGTGTTGTTACTGAGTTATTTTCACGAGTTCGCCTATAAAGAAATTGCCGAAGTTTTGTCCGTTCCACTTGGGACGGTCAAGAGCCGCCTGCACTTAGCGGTGAAGCAGTTCGCCCGACAATGGGCATTGGCTGGAAAGAAGAGCGCAGAATGAGCAAATCTGGCGATGAACAATTGTTGATAGATTTTATTCTGGGTCGCTGCGATGAGTTGTCAGCCGAGGATGTCCGTCGTCGTCTTGAGTCCGACGGTGAATTCGCTTTGCTCCACGAGGGTATTAGTCGGACATTCGCTGCATTGGGGCTTTGTGAGTCTGCGCAGACGCCGGCGGACCTTTGCGAGCGTACGCTAATGCGGGTGAGTTCATCTGGCCGGGCCGAGGTGCTTCAAACTGTCCAGCCAAGCGGCGGCATGCTGCTTTCAAGGTTTTCCATTCGGGAGTTATCGGCCTTGGCGGCAGCGGCGGTGATCGTGGTCGGAATACTGCTTCCGTCGCTTCGACAGGCGCATCGCCTGGCCAACAGGGGTCTTTGTGCCAATAACGTCTGGGCGGTCGGAGCTGCTCTGAACCACTATGCCAACGGTAGCGAAGGCAACTTTCCATCAAGTCCGGCTGCGACCGAAGCGTGGCTTCACCATCCGGGGCGTAAATATGCCAGCAACTCGGCTGTGCTTTTTTTGCTGGTTCGTAGCGGGTGCGCCTCGCCTGAAGTGTTTCAATGTCCGTCTGTCGGCGGGCGGGCGTTCGTGCTGTCTGACGACATGACGGATTTTCCGTCGCCGC
Source organism: Planctomycetales bacterium (assembly GCA_030631085.1). Taxonomy (GTDB): domain Bacteria; phylum Planctomycetota; class Phycisphaerae; order SM23-33; family SM23-33; genus JAUWNJ01. Next base: position 842 of record DAOVLV010000443.1, read on the forward strand.
AGTCGATAAACTACAGTTACCAGCATAGCCTCAACGCACCTGTTCGCAGAGATGTCGGTTCACTGGCGATGGTGGCTGGGCAAATGGTTATTCTCGCCGATGCCACGCCGGTCTTTACCGATGGAACTTTCCATCCGGAACGCGCCGAGCACGCGATCAGCAAAAATCATCCCGACGGCGGGCAGAACGTCCTGTATCTGGACGGGCATGTAAAATGGGCTACGGATTGCCGCATCGGCGTCAACGGCGATAACATCTGGCTGGCGGAAGGCGTATCCAATTACACCGGCAAGGAAAAACCCGCCTCACCGACCGATACCTTCCTCCTTCCGCACCCGGAGTGATGAGAAGATAGGGTTTAGGGACTTGGGACTTGGGATTAGGGGAAAAACAAAAAACTCCAAGAATCCGCAATCCGCAATCGTGATGTACAAATCCGCTACATTGACTTACAATCACGCCTGAACGATTCCTTTGTATGGTTCGAAAAGGTGTAATCATGAGAATTACCGCAATTCTGTATCTCTCCCTGACGATACCGTTTTTTTTCCATGTGGGTTGTGCCTCGGCTTCGGCCCCACGGACTGACGGGCAGCCAGCCGGCAAGCAACCGGAAACGGCGTCATGGCTCTCCGCCTCCGATCCGCGCAAACCGATAACCCGTGCGGAAACAGTCGAAGACGCACTGGCTTACAGTGCCGACGAAAAGATCATTCTGGACGATGTTCACGATGGCGACGGTCAGTTGAGTACGCCGGCGTTGTACGTCCTGCTTCGTCGGGCAGAAATGCTTCCGGAGGGCGACAAGACGCTCGAAGAGGCTGAAAGACCCAACCCCAAAAATCTCTGGCGCG
>DAOVLV010000100.1 GCA_030631085.1 Planctomycetales bacterium
AGTTCCGCTTCGTCGGCCAGGCGGCATTTTTTGACCTTCAGGGTCTCGGCGAGTTTGCCCAGGTCGATCTTGCAACTTGCCGGAAGGACGCACAGCATCGACTCGTCGTCGGCATGGACAAGCACCGACTTGGCCACCATGTCCCCGCTGACGTGCTCTTCAGCAGCCACCTCCTGGGCAGTGTAGGCTTCGGGATGTTTCAACGACGTGTACCTTACGCCGGCCTCGGTGAGATATTTCTCAACGTCCATTTTTAAATCCCCTTTCAAAAGTGTCTGAAGCGCCTGATAGTATTCTACACCACCCGCCGCCAAATCTCCAACCTGAAACCAACGCAGTGGAAACTTTCGGGCCGAAACGGAACGAAACGGAACAATTGGGAACGATTGGGAACGATTCGGAACAATTCGGAACGATTGGGAACGATTGGGAACAAATGGGAACAAAGGCAAAATCCGTAACTCTTTGGCGTGCAATCGCTTGCGATTTTCAGGGTCGTTTTTACACCCATTTCAAAAAATCCAACTTTACCTATCTTGCCTAAACGTCCCAACTAGCCGCGACCGGTCTTCCTGTATTCATTTATCAAAGAACATATACGCCGGGTGCCGTGGTCGCGGTGTTTGCGACCACGTTAACGCCCGCATGTCCGCGTGGTCGCAAACACCGCGACCACGGCACCCGGCGAGCGTACCAAGGACGCTCTATATTAACTTTTCCGTTCGCGTTTGCGCGCGCAAAGGCGAACACAAATCGGATTGCGACGCCATAAGTCCTTGGTGGCCTTAGGAAAAGTTTTTTTGGAATTTTTCGTCTCCCCGATTTTTACGTTCGCGTTTGCGCGCGCAAAGGTGAACAAGCCCCCCGCAATGCGGGGGGATGATGTTAAAGCAATGCGGGGGGATGATGTTGAAACGGGTGGCACCTTTTTTTGAATAATGAATATCGAACAAGGAATGTCGAATTTTGAAGTAAAAGAAACTCGTCCATCTTTGAAGGATGTTTTTTTACTTCGTCCCCCACGGGACGTTCCGCATTCAAAATTCTTTGTTCATTATTCCACGTAGTGGTACGTAGTGCGTAGCACCACTACGTGGTATCGCCATGCGGTGCTACGCACAATATTCTCTTCTCCGACGGGTGCTTTTGAGGAAAATCCTTGCAATAGATGCAATGCAGAGATAATGTTATTTTGAAGTGTTAAACGTTGTGCACCGGCCAAGTTTGTGGGACAGGCCGCAGTTCGACCTTTCTCCCGCACCCGCCGGTTCACGGAAACTAAAAACCGAAAGTGAGAAACCCGTGCCACTCGCCGCCGCCGTCACCACTATCTACGCCAAGGAATACAAGCAAAAAGCCATTGAGACGATCATGCAAGTAGGATGATGTCTTCGATTTGTTCGTAGCCTAAGTGTTGCTTAAAAATGATTTGACGGCCCATGGAAAAAAGTTATGATACCCGAGAATCATTGGCCGGGCCTAGACCAGCATCTGGAGTGCGCGGCTTCTGTGTGACGATAATTAAACAGGCTGCACCGAGATTGGGATTGGTGTAGAAAAGGAACTGTGGAAAGGACACCAAAATGTGCCGAATCAAGTACTTCATCAATAGGCGAGAGCCAGATGCGATGGCGTTGGCCCAGCGGATGAGGGAATCTGGCATAGAGTTCAGTAGTATGCCGACCTCTGGACCTTTGATGCTGTGGGTAGACGGGCGTACTTCTTATGGTCCAACCGCAGTCAAGTATGCTATTCATCAGCTGGTAGAGCCGGGCGAGACTTATCAGCAGCAAGTCGCTCTTTGATCCGGCCTACTGAGGCACCAATTCGGGTAAACAGGGAGTTGGTATGGGTTTATACCTTCTTAACGGCGCACCTGGTCAGAAAAAAGGGGGTGCGGCCCGTAAAATTGCTGCTTTCCTTCGCAAATTGGGGATCGAGGTTGAAATAGCCGATGTTGAAGAGGAACTTCTAGACCTGTTCCCAAAGTACAAGGATACCGGCACATCGAACAAGGATCCGCTGGTCAGCCTCATTGGCGAAAGATCTCAAGCCGAAATCAAGGACAGGTGGTCGGATGCCTACAAGAACGCGGTCACCAAAGCCACCGCGAGCAATCCGGAAGTAGCCATCGTAGTCTCCTGCCTTGAATACTATTGCAATGAAACGTATGAGTTCTACTCTCCGGTGAACTGTAACACGATAAAGGAGTCGAAACTTCGGTGTGCCTTGACCTTAATCGACGATATTCATGAGGTCTACTACCGTCTGTCGCAACCTGGGCAGGTCTTCGGCATTCAGGAACTAGTGGAACGAACATTTCCTCCTGGAAGTTCGGGACGTCCCGATTCCAATGACCTTCGCCAACTGTACAAAGACTCGCTCGGTGTGGCGGTGGGTAGTCTTCTTCGCGTCTTGGTGTGGCGGGAAAAAGAGATACAATGCGGGGCGAATCTATGCCGGACTGTAGATTGTGAGCATTCGGTACTTGCAATAAAGCATCCAGTGTCGACAGGAGCACGGATGCTTCTCGGCTCAACTTCTTCCGAGTTCGAGCAGCTCGGGATCACATATCCGATCTATATTTCCCATCCGATCTCGCGACCACGACGAGAGAGGTTGAGCCAAGGTGTTTGGCCACCATTCGTAGACGATCTGGATGCAGTGGTAGCCTGCTTGTCGTCCGAACCGGTCGAGAAATGTCACATAGTCCCAATAATGCCGACGGCCATAGATGAGTTTCGTATTCTAGACGATGGCACCTACCTCCATCCTTGCCTGACCCCTCGGTGGCCAATCCATAAATGCGACGAATTGCTCTATTCACGACCAGAGGCTCCAGAGAAAGATAGGGCGTTCGCTGACGACGAGGACTACGAAGCGAGGGGGCTTTCTACGATATTCGACCCCCCAATAAACTCATCTGGACGCCGGATCGGTCTGCCGCTTTCCGATCCAGAGGTTTCGGGCATACTTCGAACTCTTAAAGAATCGATTCGTTTGCAGATGGCAGGTCGAGACCACCTTCTGGTTCGACAGTGCCCGGGGTTCTTTCTGTACCGCTCCTTATACGACGAGTTCGAGTTCAGTGGCGGCGTTGCCAGTGAAATCAACACGTTCGACAAAACCCGTGAGTACGCTCCATCACTTCCGGGAGGCAAAAAGCGGCGTGTCGTGTTTATTCATGATAAGAAAGACGCAGTCGGATTGTTTACCCAGAAGGAAGATGGTAATTTCCCCGACGCAGTCCACCAAGCCAAAGCGGCTTTGCAAAGCGAAACTTATTCTCTTGCGCAGAATTCCGATCCAAAACGCAAGAGTCCAAGTGTACTAAGCGATAAAACTGTTGCGGAGGCTTTTCAGGGCATGGGGGACCCTGAAGAAGTAGCTAAACTGATACATGACGAAATGTCTCCACCTGTCAAAGAAGGCAACATTGGGGTCGAGCCACAATCTCTTAATTGGGATGCGACGAAGTCGATCCTTAAGCAGATTGTCGAGCGTGAAAGAGTCAAAGCATTTTCAAGCGACATCAGCCAGAAAGTCTGTTATACGTACTCGCAAGACAAGGTCGAATGGCCTTGGCCAGTTACGACTGACGACAGCCCAGATACGCATGTGGATGTCGTCGAAGGTTTGGATAACACCCCTAGTCGGCGAGACGCCGCAGCTATTCGTGCCAAAGAGTTTTTCGCCAAGGCGACTGACTGATCCAGAGAATAGGAGATGGAGATGGGGGGACAGATACCATAATTATCCCTGATTCCGGGGACGCCATACTCAACTCGGCACCTAACCGGCTACTACTTCCGTTCTTTGTAGTTTATCTGTAAAATACCTCCTGTTTTCAAACGACGTTATGCAATTCGCACATAACAGAACACCCGTGGTGATGCCGTGCATTGGTTGAATATTCTTGGAATTTCGGTGGCCCTTGGGATGGACGCCTTTGCTGTGGCGATATCGGCAGGGCTGAACATTGAGCGTCTGACGGGGCGGCATGTCTTTCGGCTGGCGTTTTTCTTCGGATTCTTCCAATTCGCCATGGCCGTCCTGGGCTGGCTGGCAGGGGCGACAATCGACGTCTATATAAGCGCGTTTGACCACTGGGTGGCCTTCGGGCTTCTTGTCGCCATCGGGGGCAAGATGCTATGGGAGGCGTGGAGCGGTAAAGTCCCGGCCAGCCGATCCGACCCGACGCGCGGATGGACGGTAATCATACTATCGGTGGCTACGAGCATCGACGCGCTGGCCACAGGTATGAGCATGGCGTTTATCGGCGTTTCGATCTGGTTGCCGAGCGTCGTTATTGGTATTGTCGCCGCGGCTATGACCGTAATCGGTATTCGCTTCGGTAGCAGGATTGGGCGAAAGGGCGGGCGATGGGCCGAAGTGCTCGGCGGGGTCGTCCTTATCTCAATAGGCCTGCAAATCCTCATCTCGCACCTGCGCGCATAACCGTGCCCCGGAGTCATTGCTTTTTTATTTCCCATTCCTGAAACATTTCCCTCTCTCCTGCGTCTATACTAGAGGCAGGATTGTGCGCGAAATTACCATAGCCCGCACGGGATGGCTGCCGGCTGCATCTTAACGAAACATTCGTCCGCTTGTGGTGTTAGATAAGGTACATACAATAAAAGGGCCGGAATAATCGCAAGCCGATTTGGGGTTTGGCTGTATGAGTATCGGTGAACTACTGCTGGAGAAGGGGCTTATCACGCCGGATAACCTGGCTGAAGCCTTGGCTGCGCGCAAAAAAAGCGGCCACCGGCTGGATAAAATTCTCGTGGAAATGGGATGTGTCAGCGAGGAGCGTGTCCTTCAGGTCTTCTCCGAACAATTAGCCATACCCATGGTCGATCTGTCCGACGTGAAGATCGACGTCGATACGCTCCGCTCGCTTCCCCCGAAACTGGTTTATCAGCGTTCGCTGGTTCCGCTGAACCGCAGCAACGGTACGCTGCGGGTGGCTACGTCCGACCCGTTCGACCTCTACGGCCTGGACGAGGTGCGGATGCTGACCGGTATGGAGATTCAGCCCGTCCTTGCGCCGTCCGACGAGATCGACAAGGTAATCAAGACCTACTACGGCGTCGGCGGCGATACCGTCGAAGAGATGATGGACTCGATCGACCTGGAGATCGTCGCTAACGGCGACGGCGATTCGGACGACCTGCTGGAAATGGCCCAGGAAGCGTCGGTCATCAAACTGGTCAACGAGATTTTCATCGAGGCCCTCAAAGAACGCGCCAGCGACATCCACATCGAACCCTACGAGCATGACATGAAGATACGCTATCGCATCGACGGCGTGCTCCAGGAGACGGTGATGCCGCCGCAGATTCGACGGTTCCAGTCGGCGATAATTTCACGCATCAAGATAATGTCAAATCTCAATATCGCCGAAAAACGCCTCCCGCAGGACGGAAGGATAAAGTTGCAAATGGCGGGCAGCCAGATCGACGTCCGCGTCAGCGTCATCCCGATGCTCTTTGGCGAGGGCGTCGTGATGCGGCTGTTGGATAAATCGACCGTGCAGTTCACGCTCCCCGAATTGGGTATGTCCGAGGACACCTTCGGCGTATTCAACGATCTTATCGCCCGCCCGCATGGGATTCTGCTGGTTACCGGGCCGACCGGATCGGGAAAAACCACCACGCTATACGCAGCCCTTCAGGAAATCGTCTCGCCGACCATTAAGGTGCTGACCGTCGAAGACCCCGTCGAGTATCACCTCGACGGAGTGAACCAGATTCAGATCGCTCCGAAGGTCGGGTTGACGTTTGCGCGGGGTTTGCGGCATATTCTTCGTCATGACCCGGACGTGGTGATGATCGGCGAGATACGCGACCTGGAAACGGCAGAAGCCGCTATCCAGGCCGCTCTTACAGGGCACCTGGTGTTCTCGACTCTGCACACCAACGACGCCGCATCGGCTGCGACGCGACTGCTGGATATGGGAATCGAACCGTTCCTGGTTACCTCCACGGTCGAAGCGGCAATGGCCCAGCGACTCGTGCGAACCATCTGCCCGGAATGCAGAGAACCCTACGAACCGGACCCAGCCGACCTGCCGGAAGATTTTAAGTACAAGCCCGGAGAAAAACTATACCGAGGCGCAGGATGCCGAAAGTGCCGAAACACAGGTTACTACGGACGAGCGGGGCTGTTCGAACTGATGGTCGTCAGCGAACCGATTCGCCGGAATATCATGTCCCGTGCCCCGGTCAGCGAGGTACTCGCTGCCGCCAAAGCCGACGGAATGAGACTTCTGCGGGAAGACGGATGGATTAAGGTCCGCGAAGGCGTTACAACGCCCGACGAAATCATCAGGGCGACGAAAGTGTGAGTTGGTGAATCGGTGAATCAGTTGATTGGTTCACTGATTCACTGGTTCACTGATTCACTGATCAACAATTATATGCCAACATTTGAATATACAGCAAGGGACGCCGAGGGGCGTGAATGTAACGGTGCGATGCAGGCAGAGAGCGAATCGGCGGTCGTCCGCTCGCTCGACGAGCAGGAACTGTTTCCGGTGCAAATCGCCGCTCAAACCGCCGTCGCCGGCAGCGCCGGTAAGCGGATAAAACTCCGCGCGCTGTCGGGGGTCTATAGCCAGCTGTCCGACCTGCTCACTGCCGGTGTTCCGATGCTGCGGAGCCTGGAAATCCTCTCGCAATCGGTCGGCAACAGCCGTCTGGCGAATGTTATCGACCATGTGCGCGACAGCGTCTCC
>DAOVLV010000160.1 GCA_030631085.1 Planctomycetales bacterium
TGCGTCTGGCGTTTTTTCGTCGTGTAGAGTTCCAGCGAGCAGAGTTTTGTCCTGTCGATGAAGTTTTCGGCCTGGCGGAAACCCTTGAGCACCTTGAATTTCTCTTTACGAGACGCCTTCCGTGTGGAGCGGAGTTTCTTGATTGCTTCGGTGATTTTGTCTTTTCTCGGCAGGAATCCTATGCCCTTATAGGCGTTGTTGATGCTGAAATCGGTGTCGTCTCTGTATCCGCCGCAGGTGGCGACGGCCCCGAAGTGATGGCCTGCGCCGGCAATGCTCATAGGACCGCCTTTTTGCATTCTTTCGAGGCTTTTGAGAGCGGCGGTCTTCTTCCACTTGACGAAGCCGTCGGGCAGTTGCCTTATCTTGAACGTCTGCCACTTCCCGTCCACTCTTGCCTTTATCGCACCGGTTTCACTCTTGGAGACGTCTATGTGAGGCTGAACGAAGGCTTCCGCTTTCCAGTAATTGGCCTTGCTGGAGGGGAGATTTTTCTGCGGCGCGGCAAGGCAGAAAACCAGGCAAACAGTCAAAAGTATCACTATCGAAATGATTCCCGCAATATAACGTTTCATGTTTGTTTCCTTTGCAATTGTTGTCAAACAGTGTTCACTTTGTCGGTTCGTCCTGGCGATTCTTACAAGGATCGCCCCGCCCCGCCGGTATCGACGGGACGGGACGTTCCTTTATCACGGTTTCCTCCGCCAACCGTCCTATCCTGCCCTGCGCTTGCCGCGGCGGATCTGCGACCTTCGCCTCATCAGCAGGCCGGCGCTGCCACAGACCAGCAGCGTCATCGTTACCGGTTCGGGAATTGTTACGTCAAGATAAGGCCGGTTGCCGGCTTCTTTGGTGCTCCAATACCAGCCGTAGTCGTCTTCGAGACCGTCATAGACTTCGATTCCGTTATTGACGTAATCGCCGTTGAGCCAGCCCTTGACGATATCGGTGATATCCACAGAGGCCCAGGTGTCCGGGCCGCCGTCGTAAGTTTCCTCGACCGTTGTATCGGTGACATATCCCGGCCTGTCGGAGCCGACGTAAGTCTCGTCCAACATCAATGAATCATCGTAGGCATTGACGGTGAACGTGCCCTCGGTACCGTCAGGATACGGATTCGGCCCGGCACCCTGCTTCCCGGTCAGGTAGAACCTGAATACTGCAGAATCAACGTCATCTCCGGTTATTCCTGCGTCTGTAAGCGGAGTCAGGTCGAACCTGGCGAAACCGTAGCAGTAATACCCCATCCCAAACAGATTGTTGTAGGATTTGGCGTATTCTGTGCTCCAGTACCAGTTTCCCATGTTTACCGGCAAGTACCCGTCATCAGAGACAGGGGCGACATCAGCCTGCACGGATGAACCAACCAACAAAACAACCGACAGCGTTGCTGCAACGATACTACTTTTGATACCCATTGTTTTCTCCAATCTTAATTATGGGAGCAAGGAGCGAATGGGCTGGGTGGATCGGCCTTCGGGCTTCTCTGCCTGACTTACGCACGACTTGCACTCGTGTTCACATTCGAACATTCGATATTTCCGGGTCTGCCCCACTCGATTTTCAGTCGGGGTAGATACTCCTGCATTTATTTATGCTCTGCGTTTCCGCCTCAACAGCGCGCCGATTCCGCCGAGTCCCAGCAGCGCCGTCGTCGCCGGTCCGGGAACACAACGGGTGTCGATGTCGATCTCGTCGATCATCACGGCCATCTCGGTGCCTTTAATCAAACCCACCGTTATTGTTTCCGATGCCGGCTGGTCCGGTAGATCGATAAGGGCTGTGTACCGCCACCATTGAGAAGAACTACCGGGTGTTTCCGGCAACAATTCGAAAGTTTCCGATGAAATCACCTCCGAACCGTACCCTTCCACCTCGACAAAGGCGTGTCCGTCGGTACCGAAGTACGTCATTTCCACCCATATCTGTTTTTTCCAGGGGGCAGGCCTTTGGTAGTTGGGTATGTCAAATGTCATGGAAATGGATACTTCCCCCACGGCAACGTTAAAAGTCATTCCACCCCACATGCCCCTGCGGTCGGTAGTGATACCCATCGGCACATCGCTCCATTCCATCATACCGGGGTCTGCCAGGTAAACGTCCGTCATGTTGGGCGTGCCGCAGGGGTTGACCCAGGCAGGGTCTCCATCAGGCGGTCCGTTGGTTGCGCCCGTGTTGAATTCCCAACTTTGGTGGGTGAAGTCGGTCTCGTTTTCCCATCCAGGCGGGTTGGCGTAATCCGCCATCGCGGTCGAACCGACCAACACAAGAACCATTACCATCAAAAGACTTTTCGTTGCAAATTTCATTTTGTTCACTCCTCGTATTTGTTGAAAAAACTCCCAAATGTTTTTGGCTGGATCGGTCTTCGGACTTCTCTGGCTGGTCATACATCCATCTCCGTTTGCTCCGTTTACGTTACATTTCGTTCACCTCCTCTCAGTTCTCATTCATACCGGTTTTTCAATGCCAGCGGCGCTATCGCCAGCACACCGGTCAGTACCACCCATCCTGCTAATGCGAGAAAGCCATTGTCCCGACCACCCCTGTCTGCGGGTGTATTAATCCGTTGGGCGAAGGTCTCATCGCACAGTGCGAGTTTTTCGTCCTCCGACATTTCCGCAACGCGCTCGTCGGCTTGGTCCTTTATCTCCTGCGGGACGCCGTCGTAGTCCCAGACGCCCATAATCTTCCGCTCGCAGCACATTTGCAGCGCAAGTATCCTCTTTGCCTGTCCGTCTAATTCCCTGCTATGAACCTTCTGTTTTGCCGTCCATCCTGGCTTGGCCAGTCGGTATGCGCCGGTGTGCACAGCCATCCCCGTACCCATACACAACAGCGCGACCAAAAATGTCACGCGGTGGTGATGGACGCCGAACAGTCGAAGCGGAACACCCGCCGCCAGACCCACCGGAAGCGCCATCCACCCCAAACCGACCCCCCACGCCCCCGCGGCCAGGCCAAGCAGTGTTCCGACCACCATCGCCGCAGCAAGCGAAACCAACGTCGCAGTGAGAAATTTTTTCCTGTCCGATTCGTCCATTTTGTTATCACGCCGGGCGTCTAAGCCCAGCCATTCGAATGGCTGGGCTTCTTTGCCACGCGTTACCATTTGTCATAGGGCTGGCCCCAGAAGTGCGGGTTTTCGTCCGCCGTCGGAAGCGTCAGTGTCGGGAAAAACGCGGTGGTCTTGTCCATCAGCGCCCCGCTTGGCCAATCGCTGACCGGCAGGGGGTCCACCGTCTTGCCTTTGACTGCCGAGCCGTGCCCGTCGGCGAAATAAACGTTCATCCCGCCGTTATGAAAAAATCCGCTCGTAGCGCGATGATGGAAACGTTTTCGCGACGCCTCCGGTTCCACACCGGCATCGGCGAAGGCTTTTTGGGCGGCAGGGTGGTCGAGGTCGGCGATTTTGTTGTAGTTGGTGCTCTCGCCGATGAGCATGCACTCGGCTGCACAGGCCGGGTCGTCGATATTGCCCTCGCCGCCGAAGAGTCCCAGTTTTATTCGCGTCCCGCTGCCCATCACATAATCGCTCTCAGCGCCGTTGACCAGGTAAGAAGTTACCTCGAACTTGCCGCCCATATATGGGCAGGGGAACGGGTCGCGGTCGCACGGGCAGAACAGCGCCTGCGGCATGTCTTCCCGTTTGTAATCCCAGACACTATCGGGTAGCGACCTGTCGAGGTACGGCGAGGCGTCTTCATAAAACGTTTCGGCCGATGGCAGCCGACCGTTGCGGTCCTGGGCGTAATATCGCAAAGCCACACCCAGCACACGCTGATTGTTCAAGCACACCACAGCCTTTGCGGCATCCTTTGCCCGACCAAGCGATGGCATCAGGATGCTCGTCAGCATCGCAATAATCGAAACCACTACGAGCAATTCGACCAGTGTGAAACCTCCGGGCCTGACGTTTTTTTGTGTGGTCATTGTCATTTTATTTCTCCTCATTGCCTGCACTCCAGGCAGGTCAATAAAAAAGGGAACGGATGGACGCTGAAAAAGCGTTTCATTCGCTCCCTTGCTGGCCGATGTTGCTCGCTGGGTGGCCTGAAAGTATTCGATTTATTTGTGGTTATTTTCCCTGTGCAAGACGCTCGAAGCACTCTTCCGGCGAGGCCGAAAGAATCTTCCGGGCTGCCTGTTTCTTGAGGGCTTCCAAGGCCTCATCGCCGCAGGAGACGCCGCGATTCTTCATCGCGAAGAACTCCGTCGGTATCAGTCCGTCCCGGAGACGAAATGTCAGCGTTTTACCCGTCGAGATACGCCTGGCCTTGAAGGTGAAACTCTTCAAAGACATTCCCTTGGCCTTCTTTTTGGGCTTGGTGAGTTTTCTGCCGGTGTAAAATTTCATCACATCCCAAACTCCCCGCATGGAACCGGCCACCGACAGTTCAAAATCCGCATCGGATGGAGTTTCGTCGGGAAAGAGCGCACCGGCTGTATATCGTATCGCCTGGTAGCCCGTGGCGATGCCGACGCAAAGCCCGTCGTCGTGATCGTGATCATCTTCGGGTTTGGCTTTGGATGATTTTTTCGGCGTTGCGGATGTTACCGTTCCGGAGTGATCTTCGTGGGCGTGATGGTAGTCCATTGCCTGGGCGAAGGTGATGGTTTCGACCTTCCCGCCGGCTCGACGGACGCGCAACGGCTCGGTCTTCGCGCTTATTTTCTGAACGTCGGAAGGCCCTCCGCAGCCAGGCTGGACCAGAACGAAACCGGTTGCGACTAATGCCGCGATAATCGTCAGTGTTGCAATTCTTGTTTTTCTCATGTTATTCCTTTTCACTCCAGAAGGTTTCGAAGCGCTCGCTGCGCCCCGTCGGGACATCATCTTGTTTCAGACCTGTTACATGCGAATCGAGAAACACGGTATTGGCCGAGTCTTGATGCCGGTAATCGAAGTTATTCTTCGAACATCCGTGGTACAGTACGATCCCTACCGTCGGGTCTAATGCGTTGTTTCCGTCGGCAAGGGCGAGGACTTCCGAAGGTACGGCGAAATCGGTAATCCGGCGATTCTCGCGCTCTATACTGCACCAGTTGCCTCTACCCCATGTGCCGTTCATTACGTAACTGAGGGCGTAATCGCGAGGCTGACCCTGTTTCGAGCGCGTCGGATGGGTGTGGGTCGGGCACGTCAGAGCCGATCTCTCGGCAGGGGGACCTATTAATTCGCCGCCCGCATCTCGCCGGATGTGAACGCCTACGTATTGAACCAGTGATTCGTTCATAAACCAGAGTTCCGGACTGATCGTTACTCGCTCTCTAGGCCCCGCCGGCGGGAGCCAGTCGTCATTTTCGCTGGCATAGAGATTCGCCGCCAGACCGAGATTCCGCAGATTCGTGCTGCACGTTACCCGTCGAGCCGCCTCCTTGGCCAAGCCAAGCGAA
>DAOVLV010000292.1 GCA_030631085.1 Planctomycetales bacterium
AAACCGACGACCATACTGGTCAATACGTCTCGTGGCCCGCTGGTCGATACCGACGCGCTTTACGAGGCACTGACTACGGGGCAAATCAATTCGGCCGGTATCGACGTCCACGACCCCGAACCGCCGAAAAAGGATTGCAAACTCTTCAGCCTCGACAACGTCGTCCTGACCGACCATGCCGGATGGTACAGCGAAGAATCGCAACTGGCCCTCCAGCAGTCGGCAGCAAGAAACGTCGCGCTCGTCCTTGCCGGTAAAAAACCGCTCTTCTGCGTCAACCCGGAAGTGCTTTAAAAAACCGTAGCCAGTAGTCGGTAATCAGTCGCCGGGAAAAGAAAAAACGGCGATGATGTGCATGCTGTTTTTTTCCAGACTACCGACTACCGGATACTATCTTTTCTCATCCAACGGCCCGACGCCGGAATAGACGTCGAATCCGCCGTCGATGCAGAGGGTGATACCCTGGAGGAAACTTCCCGCTTCCGACATCAGCAGTATGATAGGCCCGACGAGTTCGTCGGGATTACCGAAGCGGTCCAGCGGCGTCTTGGCGATAATCGACTCACCTCGCGGCGTAAGCGTCTTGTCGTCCGGTTTGAACAGCAGGTGATGATTCTGCGTCGTGTCGAGGAAGCCCGGCGCGATTTCGTTGACGCGAATATCGGCATCGGGGAAATCGACCTTCACCTGCACCGCCAGCCACTGGGTATAATTCGTTACGGCGGCTTTGGCGTTGGAGTATCCCGGTACGTTGGTCAGCGGGGCACGCGCGCTCATCGACGAGGTGTTGATAATCACGCCTTTGCCGACCTCGGCGAAATGCCTGCAGAAAATCTGGCTCGGTAGGACCGTGCCCTTGTAATTCAGTGCGAATACCTTGTCCAGTTCGTCCAGTTCCAGGTCGGTGAAGTTCCCGTCGGGCGGGACGCATGCGCCTTTGCGGTTCCCGCCGGCTCCGTTAATCAGTGCGTCGCAGGCGCCGAATTCCTCGATAATGGTATTCAGCGCGCCGGCCATGCTGTCGGCGTCCAGCACACTGCATTCGATACCAATCGCCTCGCCGCCGTCAGCCTTTATTTCATCTGCCAGCGAGTGAACCTTATCACCCATAATATCAAGCAGGGCGACCTTTGCGCCGTTGGCAGCAAGGGCTTTGGAAATCGCACCGTAAATAATGCCGGCCGCTCCGGTAACGGCCACTACCTTCCCGGAAATGCTGAACATATTCTCAATCTTCGCATCCATTTTACACTCTCCAAATACAAGGTAATTTATAGCGAATGAACGTTGATCAGGCCGACCCTATGCAGTTCTGCGCCTGGAAATCGGGCGAAGCGATTTTTCGCTTCCGCCAAGTTCCGCAAGCCTGCGGCTGCTTTCATGCGCAATGAGGGATTCGAGGCCTAGTCTCACCAAGGCAGTCTTTTCTTTTATCCCCATCAGGCGAGATGCTTTTTTCAATATTGCATCATCGATATTCAGTGTGACTCTCATATGCGTCAAGCGTTTCTTTTCTATGGTTTCTTAAATTTCGCTTCAAATGCCTGAAGCGATTCGGTAATCGTGTCGAGGTCGCCGGGCTTTTTGCGCTCCGCCACCAATGCCAGCGGAGCCGACATTCCGAGAACCGGCGTATATCCTCTGCCCGAAATAACCTTGATGTACTCAGGCCCGGTCTCGAAATTGACCGCTCCGGTCGGCATGATAATCTTTCCGTTGTGCCGGTCGCGGACGTAAGGCGCAAGTAAGTCCGATAGGCCCTTAGGCCCATGCGAACGGGCGGGGAAAACCTTAATCGCGTCCGGCTCAAGACCGTCGGGGCGTTCGAGGAAATAGTTCAACTCGCTCGGCGTGAACACCGCCGGAGCCGAGAAAACATTGGCTTCGCGCGTGATGCGGACGAAGTCTTTGCCCTCACCGTATCCGCCCATAACGTTGGCCGGCGCTACGATCATATCGAAGCCCATCTCGATAGCGGACTCCAGTTCCTGCGGGTTTATCACGCTTCCGACGCCGAGGATGAACGGATTGTCAGCCGGGCTGTCTGCCTGGATTTTCACCAGTTCGACCATTGCCTCTTTCAGCAGGGCTTCTTCGATCCGGAAAGTAACTTCGGCGACGTAACCGGCTTCGTATATCGCCTTCATGGTTGTTACCATGTGCTCGGGTTCGGTGATGTGGCTCTTGTTCATCACGACAACAATGCCGCTCTTTCTCAAGGCCGCATCGGTTTTGCTTCTGTCACGCTGATATTCTGCCATTGTAATTTCTCCTGAATGCCTTTCCCGCAGACCCAATAACAGGTCCGGTTTTTTTCGACACAGAGACGCAGAGGTGCAGAGAAAACAAAAAACAATATCTTTTTCTTCTTTTACTCTCTGTCTCTCTGCGTCTCTGTGTCGCAATACTTTTCTTTTATCTCAAAGCACTGACGCCGCCGCCGGAGATGGCTCGTTTGACTTCCTTTTCCACGTCGGATTGTTTGACCATTGAGACATCGCCGGGTGTTTCCTGCACGCAGATGCCGTGAGCGGCGCCCCACTGGACAGCCATTGCGACGTCGTTTCCCTTCAGCAGCGCAGCCGCTACGCCCGAAGCGAACGAATCGCCCCCACCTGTGCGGTCGGCAATCTCAACGCCCTCGCGGGTTACCGCCAGGTGCAACTTATCCTCGGCAGTGTCGAAAAGCACTGCGCCCCAGTTGATTTTGTCGGCGCTCAATGCCGCTCGCAGTTGCGTGCCGATTAGTTTGAGATTCGGATACTTTTTCGCCACCCGACGAAGCATTTCCGAATATGCCTCAAGCCAAATCTCGAACGGTTCGTCCTTTCCGACCTTTTTGCACTCTTCGCCGAGCGCGTCGCCAAAGTCGCTCTGGTTGCCGACGAGAAATTCGCACATCGTAACGATCTTCTGGTTCTGCTTGCGGGCCTTTTCTTTGTCCGGCTCGACTTTGGAGCGATAGTTCAAGTCGAACGACCTGACAGCCCCTGCAGCCCCGGCTGCTTCCATCGCCTCAATTGCCACGCCGGCAGACGTCGGGGAGATAAGCGTGAATATCCCTCCGGTGTGGAACCATCGAACGCCCTGGGCGAACAGACCCGCCCAGTCGAAGTCTCCTGCGGCGATTTCGCGGACGGGTGTATGGGCGCGGTAATACTCCGTAATCGAAGGTAGCACGCCTTTGCCACGCCAGGTAAAATTGACGCCGTTATGGAGCGTACCCTTGGCGTCGGTCGAGAATTTACCTTTGCCGTTCGTGCTGAACCAGATGATGTTCGTCGTATCGACGCCGGCCTCTCGCATCTGGTTTTCGATGTTGCGTCCAATACCGTCATCGACCAGCGCGGTAACGACGGCGGTCCGCATCCCGAAGCAGTAGCTCAGCCCTTCAGCCATGTTCGTTTCGCCGCCGCCATGCCAGATTCGTCCCGTCCTTGCGCGCGCGGTCGGCACGTCGCCGGGATCGACTCTCAACATCACCTCGCCAAGCGAGACTTCATCGTAACGACATTCTTGAGCGGTTTTGATTTTCAGATCAGCCACGTTCATTATCTCCCGATTTCATTACAACACTGCAAACTCCGGTGAGTACCCGATTTCAAGGCAGGGAGTATAGCAACGCCAAAGTGATATTTCAA
>DAOVLV010000083.1 GCA_030631085.1 Planctomycetales bacterium
TGCGTCCAGTTGCCTTTTCGGGTGCGGTTGGTGAATCGCACCGACGGAGAATCGTCGCCTTCCAAGGCTGCGTTTCCGAGAATGTGCAGCACCTGGTCGTCGTTGAGATTTTCCGGCGTGGTCCCGCCGTAGCCTCTCGTAACGGTGATCGTACCTGCGCCGGTGTCGGTGGATGTTACCAGAAGCAGTTCGCTCGAACCGGCCGGTCTGACCTGGTCGCCGATGCGGAAGCGGTCTGCGTTGTCCACGCCGAAGGTCGTATCGACGGCGGGATCGGTCCAGACGGCGTCGTCGATTGTATCGATGTTCGGAAGCAGTTCGTCTTCAAGCCACTCGTGATACGTGCTCGAAGCCGGCCTGACCGGGTCGCCGAGGTGGTCCAGAAGCGGCGTCTCGTACGGAGAGACGATGCTTACGATGTCGGAAACGTCTTCTGCAATTTCCGGCAGCGTCGAACCGGATGAATATGTTGCTTTACCTGTAAATGCCATTTTGTTTCTCCTGTACTAGCCCCCGGCAATGCCGGGGGATTTTGGTTAGTAGTTATTGTTTTCCTGTCGTCGCAGGCGCAGATATTCAGCTACGTCCCGTCGGTTCCCCGTTTGGGCGGCCTGTGTGGCCGATCGCGTCAGGCGAGCAGCGGCGCCGACGCCGTCAACTCGCGCCGAAGCGGTTTTTCCGGGAAGCCCCGTCGGGACCGAAGTCAGGATGGGTTTGGTCTGGAGAAGTTGATCAACGGCTTGACGCATCTGCTTTTCGTCGATGTCGTCGGAAAAGACGATGCGTTTTTCCAGAAGCGCCATTGCCGTTTCGATGTCCGCTACACCGGCATCGCGAAGCATTCGCTTTGCCGACGATTGCGTATGCAGCGTGTCGATTTGATGTCGGAATTCATCACGCTGCGATTCCGCTTTAGCCAACTGCTCCAGACGCTCTTCCAACTGCGTCTGTGTATCCTCGAGCCTCTGCTCAAACTGCTGGAGCGCGGATTCCGCCTGCTGGGCGCGACGACGATACTTAATCGCCTCGCTGACCGGTACAAACCTGGCCTGACTGTCCGTTACGCCGACTTCGACGGGAACATCAGGTTCGGTATCAGCAGAGGGGGAAACTTCCTGTGTTTGCTCCGATGATTGATTTGTCATTTGTCTATTCCTTTTCGATGTTCATTTCTTGTTGGAGATGTTCAGGTTTTCGGCGTCGTATCCGAGTTCGGCAAGGACGCGCTCGGCGGGGACTCCCAGGGACGCCTTGACCTGGGCGTCGGCGAGACGCTGGGCCTGGTCTTCGGGCAGGGGGCTTGGCCAGTGAATTTCGACGCGACGATCTTCGACGTCGGTTCGCAGCACGCCGGCCCGGTCGAGAAGGTCCAGAACAAGTGAGATAATCTTGCCCAGACCGTGCCCGTAGGTAATTCGCTTCTTCTCCGTTCGGCTGATGAGTCCGCTCAATAGGACTTTCAGGGCTGTCGCGCTCGTCAGGTTGCCGACGTTACCCCGAAGAATTCCTGCTGCCAGACCCGTTACGCCGGAGACTTTGTCCATCGCCTCGCGGATTTGCTCGATATGGACATCTTCGCTGGGCGAGCCTGCATCGTGCCCGAACTCCTGCACCGACGCGTCGGGATTGTGCGTTGACCACATCTGACCGGGACCGACGGGCCTGTCCAGGAAATCGTCGATACCCTTGGCGAGGTACATTTTGAACGACTGGTAAGTTACGCGATAGGCCCGATCGCTAAGACGGGTGTTGAGTTCGTCCTGGAGCGAAAGCATCGGCTCGACGTCGCTGATTCCCTCGTAACTTCCCGGAAGCGAGACGTTTTGGATATGCACAAGCGGGATTCGCCCCAGCGAGTTGGGGCCTTCTGCCACCAGGAGACGGTCCTCGTATCGCTGCCACCAGTTGGCTCCGAGTATTTCCACTACTTCGACGGTTTTTGGATGCGCATCGCGCCGCCCCGACCATCCGAAACTCATGATGCCGCGATTGACGCCTTCGAGTTGCGGGGTCTGTTTGCGGAAGCACTGAATCCAGTAACGCGCGGTACGGAAATCGTTCTCATCGAGGATGGGGATAATCCGCGATGCCTCAACAACCTCCATCGTCAGCCGGCGCACAAGTTTCCCGACCTGTGGTGAGCCATGCCGAACCATGGGCGGGACCGGCGGGGAAGAACTCCCGTCTTTGACGGAGCCTTCCCCTACCGGTTGGGTGGGGTGGGAGGACAGAGGTTTATTTGCGTCGGCGGGCCAATCGGCGGGCATTCGCAGAATCACATCCACGAACCCATAGACCGATCCCATCAATGCCAGTGTTTGGAAAAACGCCTGGCCGCCGTTGGCGTCAAAGAGATTTTTTATGACCGATTCGATTATCTCAGCCGTGGCCGGTTCGCGGGCCAGACTTCGGATACTGACGGGTTTTCCGAAGAGGAAATCCACCATCGTGTGTATCCGCCAGGCAATGTCGTTTTCGATTACCACTTCCTTGCGGGCAAGGTTGGTTACGTGCTCTGCACCGATACCGAAGCGGTTGATTCCGGTAATTCTCGCAGGCAGTCCTATCTCCTGTGCCTGAAAATAGGGCCTGCTGTTGGTATTGAGCGCGTCGGCGGCCAGACCTACCGCCGGTGCGATAGGATTGCGGAAATAATCCCAAAGCCGGGAAAAATGCAGATGTGCATCCGTTGCTTCGGCGTCCACGAGATAACCGACGTAATCAGTTTCCAGCGTCGGGTCGTTGAAGTTTTTCAGTTCGAAACCCATATATGCTCTCCTCACCCTTTACTTTTGCGTTCGCGTTTGCGCGCGCAAACGCGAACACAAAACGGATTGCGACGCCATAAGTCCTTGGCGGCCTTAGGAAAAGTTTTTTTTACTTTTTTTGTTACCCCCGATTTTTACGTTCGCGTTTGCGCGCGCAAAGGCGAACGCAGCGCGGTCAAACGCGTAGGCTGGGACGAAGCGGAGCGAAGTCCCACCTTTCTTCGGGTTCGATAAACGGTTAGATTAAAAAGGTGGGACTCCGTTTCACTCCGTCCCAGCCTACTCGCTCGTCTCCCTTTGGTGCCGTAGTCGCTGTGTTTGCGACCACGCGGACGTGCGAACGTTAACGTGGTCGCAAACACAGCGACTACGGCACCCACCTTCTTCTTTTTCTTCTCAATTGGAAATCGGAAATTGCTATTGTTCTATTTTCCAGATCATCATCAGTTTCGGCGTTTGAATCTCGTCGATGACATTGAGGTCGATTATCGGTCCGGCTTTCGCGGTTGCCAGTTGCTCGAGCAGACCCCTGCGCGTGGTGTATTTGAGAACCTTCGGCTTGGACAGACCGGCCAGGCTAGCAGCTTGGTCTATCGCTTCGTCGAGGTATCCGACGTTATCAATCAGTCCTGATTCCAAGGCCTCGGCGGCAGTGAAGATATTTCCGTTGAACGGTATGGTTTCGGTTATGGCGAACTTTTTGCCCTTGGCGTCGGTATAGGTTTTTTCGGCAGTTGTCGTCTTGAGTTTTTTCCCTCGCCCGTCGCGCACAACCTTTTCAAACCGCTCCTGCATGACGTCCAGCAGTTTTCGGATCGACTCGATCTGATAATCGGCAGGGTCTTCAAGTGGATTCATGGCAGCCTTCCACGCGCGCGTCTTCGTGGAGCGGACGACCACAGCCTTTGCGCCGTACTTTTCGAGCGTTCCCTTTATGACGATCCATGCGCTGAGGACGCCGATGCTTCCGGTTACGGTGGTCGATTCGGCGTAGATGGCATCGGCCGGCGCGGAGATGTAGTATCCCCCGCTGGCGGCTACCGCACCCATCGAAACGACGATCTTCTTCCCGTCGGACTTCAGGTCCGTCACCATTTTGTGAATCCCGTCGCAGGCCGATATCCCCCCGCCGGGACTTACGACGCGCAGAACGACGGCTTTGACGTTAGGGTCGTCGGAGACCATATCGCAGAAGGCCTTGACCCTCCCCGCCTGTTTAGAGTCAATCACGCCGAAGACCTCGTACAAAGCCACTACCTGGTCGTCGCTTCCGGGCTTCAGGACTGTTACATCCAACCCGTCGCTGGTCAGCCGACCTATCTTTGACTGAATGGCATTGGAGATGACCCCCATCACCAAAAAGACAATTAACAGGATCGCGCCGATGATAAGCAGACGTTTCCAGAGAGGCTTTCTCGGCCTGGGCTGGGGATACCATGCCGGTGGAGGCGTAGGCGGCGTAACCGGTGCGGTTCGGTCAAAATCATTTTCCGTCGGAGGCATTGTAGTTTCGGACATATCTTTTTCTCCTGTAAATTCCAATAAAATCGGCCAATGAGTCATAGGTTTCTGTTGCGAATTGTAAATACTCACTGCAAATATGTCATTAAATATTCTTATTCCCCTGGCCTGCGCCGCCGATGAAAAAGAAAAAAAATGGTAAAAAAGCAAAAAACGCCCTTGGCAAAACCTCTGTGATGGGATATAATGAAAGCACTTGGAACTTTAGTGTACGCTCACGAATGTCAAGGAGGAGTGCAGGTGGAAATGCTTGTCGGCGGCAGGATTGAACGATTCGGTGTGCCGGGAACTCGCCTGCTTGAAGTGCTTGTCTTCTCCGTGGTTACAGAACAACCGGCCTCGCTAACAGTCATATTGGAGGATGTATCGTGAAACGGATTACCATTACGAGTATCAGTCTTTGTTTGGTGGTGTTTTTCTGCGTAGAGGCCTCATGGGCCAATCTGACAATCCGAGAGTTTGATGCAAAACGGCACGACCGGTTCTACGTCGATGTCGGCGGCGGCGCCAAGGCGTTTATCGCTGAAGGGTACAACTTCTCCGGTACGGGCAAGGCCAGCGACAATAAATGGGTTACCATGATCTCCCCGACGTATTTCGTTTCCGCATCGCACTGGCACCCCGACCCCAGTACAGGGGAGACGATTACATTCTACGAGAACAACGATCCCAGCGGCGCCACCCACACCCACACCATAGCTAATTGGGGGTACGATGTGCTGCCGGACGGGTCGGGCGGATCCCCAAACTACGACCTGTGGATCGGAAAACTGACGGAACCCGTCGATACGGACAAAATTGCCTGTTACTCCGTGCTCGAACTACCTTCAACCAGCGACTACATAGGTCGCGACCTCTTTGTGTACGGCAAGCCGGATCGCGTCGGGCACAACACGATTGACTTCATAGATACGTCCGGCGGCGATGACGACAAGCACATGTGGTTCTATTACGACACCCCGGGCGATCCCGATGAAGCAATGACAGAGACCGGGGATTCGGGTGGGGCGAGTTTTACGGTTTGTGACGGGGCCTTGACGCTGATTGGAATCCACCATTATGGTGAGACCGACGGAGGAGATTCCTTCATTCCGCTCTATATCGACGCATTGAACGGGTGGATGGAAGCCGACGGGAGCGACGAGCGCGTTACCGTCGTACCCGAACCGGCAACGATGATACTGCTGTCGATAGGGGCAATGGGAATGATTATTCGCCGACGACACGCTAAAATATAAAAAAACCAAATCACAAGAAGTTGATTAATTGCGAAGCGGCAAGCCAGACGGCTTGCCGCTTCGCAATTAAATGATGGGGTTCACTTCGCCCCGACGACGTTGAGTATCACTACTAATTGTCGGACATTGGCGGTCGCAAGTGCTGTGGTGGGCTGCCGGGAAACAACCTTCTGATCCGAAATCCCACTGGTTTTACGCTGCTCCATAGCAATCGAAGCCGGTATGGTCGTCGGGCCAGTGGATGGTTTTGCCACATGCGCAAGCGTGGGATCAGTCTCTCTGGGCCTTGCTGTGGCTTCATTCCTGGTGCGTCTTGCAGCAGCATGTCGAATTTTCGCGTATTCCGCAGACCTTGCTGCTCCGGTCGCCGATTCGTCGCGTAAATCCGCCTTGGCCAAGGCTATAGTATCGTCCCCGTTGCGGACACGGCGTCCGGCAGGGCACTGTGCGACGTTCTGCCTGGCGCGGATTTCATTCAATTCCGATACGATCTGCCGCATCTGATTATCGGTTATCGCCAGTTCATAGCGTATCTGATTCGGTGCGACCTGTCTCTGATGATAGAAATTCGCTCTGCTTCTGTGCTTATTGGATGCGTCTTTTGCTACCCAGGCCGCCTCCTTCGCCACCACCGGTTCGATGCTGTTTCTACCGAAAACACCTTCGACTTCATGCTGGGTCAGTACCAGGTTATCAGTATTTATAAGTACGTTTGTTACTTCCTCCGGTGCGGTACCGCCAATACCGGTAAGTCCACTTCGGGCGAGGGTCGGTGTTTGTGGCGTTTGCGTCCCGCTCCGTTCGCCGGGCCTGTTCAGCCAGGACGTTACGGTTACGCCGACGCCGACGGCCAATAGTATGATGGCCGCTCTCGCCAGGCGTCCCGCCCACCATCCGGTGCGCCTGCGCTGCGCCTGTGCCAGGACGGTATCGAGCAATCCGTCCGGAGCCTGCTCGCGGGGAAGACCCTGCAAAAGTTGCCGCACTTCACGCAGGGACTCCAACTCGTCCGATAAAGCAGGATCATCAACCAGCATCTCATCCACACGACGAGATTCTTCATCCGACAGTTCGCCGTCCAGGTATGCTGAAAGTTGTTCCGAAATTTTTTCGATGTTACTCATATTCCCACCACATCCGTCAATTTGTCCTTTAGAATACATCGGGCACGATAGAGGCGGCTCTTAACAGTTCCCGCCGGTAAATTCAGAACCTGGGATATCTGTTCGTAGTTCATTTCCTCTATGTCCCGCAAAACAACCACAATACGAAATTCCTCATCCAGTTCCGCCAGGGCCGAGAGGACACATTCGTTCGTGTCGGCCTGCTCGGCTGCGTCGCGCGGATCGACTTCCCGACAATCGGCCAGTACGTCCTGAGGCCAGAGCAACTGCTCACCGTCAGAATCGGTCGCGTCGAGCGAATGGAATTTTATTCGTCCGCTGCGCCGGCGCCGACTGATGGCCAGGTTCATCCCTATCCGAAACAGCCAGGTATAAAACCCGCTTTCGGCGCGGAAAGCCGTCATTCCTTCTATTGCTTTGACGAACGTCTCCTGAGAAAGTTCCTCGGCATCGTCTTTATTTCCACAAAATCTCAGAAGCGAATTGTAGAGACGGTCCTGATACTTTTTCACCAGCAGGCCGAAGGAGGCGAGGTCGCCTTTGCGGTACTGTTCCAGCAGGGCTGCATCTTCAAATACGCCTGCTTCGGTGCCCGCTACGACTTTAGACGATCTTTCAATCACAATGTTCCCGAAAAAAGCGACGAATTATCGAAACTTATGTTAACACATTTACACCGGGAAACAATACATGCCTCGCTAAAGCGAGCA
>DAOVLV010000079.1 GCA_030631085.1 Planctomycetales bacterium
ATCGGCGTCGCCGTTTGCGCCGAAACGTTCAGCCGACAGTTCCAGCAGGCGTTTCTCGAACCCGACATGCGCAAAAGGCCCAAGCCCGCCGGCGATGCCGGGAATCAACGGAAACTTCGGATGAGACAAATCGTCGCCCATATCTGCTGCCTTGTCATTTTAGTGTCGGATACGGGTTTCATTTTTCCAGGAACGCCGCAAACGACCCGCCAAAAATGGCGCGGACGTCACGGGTGATTTCCTCATGAGTCGGCCTCCACCCGGCAGCGAACAGGTCGCTGTACTTCTCGACGAGGATGTCGGCGACGATCTTCCGCGTATGGCTCCATTTATAGATTAACTGGTCCAAAACGCGGGCGTCGGAGTGCTGGGAAGTGAAGGCTGTTCCCAGCAGTTCGAGTCTCTGTCGCGTCATTTCGTCGATGATGCTCGGGTTATTGCAGTACCACCAGCACCCGAACAGGTGCAGATTGCCGAATTTCCGGGCAAGGACGGTCAGTTCGTGCTGGTTGTCGCGCGAGAGCATCGTAACGAGGAATTTTCCATCGGCGTGGTTCTGGAGCATTCTCGCCAGAGACATTACGTCGGCGACGCCGACGCCCGCGCCGCCGGCGCGAAGGTTCGGGTTCACGTTCCCGCGAGCGCCTACCATCAACGCGAAAGGCACGCCGACCTCGATCGCTGCCGGCATGACTGCCCGATCAATCACATGGGTGAACGGACTATCGTCGCCGTAGGCAAATTCCTCAGGCCCGATCGAAGCGGCGAAGTACACCGGCTTAATCCGCTCCGACCAATCGACAAGAAAACGGCGGACTTCATCGTAGGTCTTATCATCCGGCTCGATCTTGACGTCGTAACCGGCATCGGACATGACTTCGACCGCCCTTTCCCAACCGTCGTCGAACAGCGTATCAATTCGTAGCGATGTCTTGAGACAATCCGGTACTGGCAGGTCTTGCCGCCAGAAATCGGCTTCGGCGGCGCTGAAGGCGCTGTTGGTCATCACGGCGTAATCGATATTCGCCATTTCGAAGACTTTGGCGAGGTATTCGTCGATATTCTGTTCGGCGAACCATTTCCGTATCCCGGCAAGGTCGCGTCCGGCTACGTCCAGACCGAGATGGTTGAAGGTTGTGATCGCGCCGCGAGCGGCTTCGGACAGCGCGCCGCCCTTGAGGAAGATATGCTCCCAAACCAGGTCAGCCTGTGCGGATTTCGGAAGGGAAAAGAATTTTTCATACGTCAGGCTGTGCGGCGCGACGGTGAACAGTTCCGTTACCAGGTAATGATAGGTTAATATCTCGTCTGCGCCCCAGAGCAAAGCCCCTTCATAACTCGGCGGGAACAGGTGCGTGTGAACGTCGGTAACAACGGTTGTCTCAACGGCCTTTCGTACAGCGTCGGTCAATTCGTTCACGTCTTTGAACATGCTTCTTCCTTTCATTGTTGAGCGGTAAGGATACCACAAGGAAAAAGGGGGCGGGAGTCTTTTTTCTGCCGGTAGAAAAGAGTATAAGAAGAAATCTCGTGAATGATGCGGGAAAAAGACTCCCGTCCTCTTTTTCTTCGGAAAGGATTTTCTGCAATGACAATACCGACTGTCTGGAAGGCTCGTATAGAGCATTGGCTGGAGGCGATCCGCAATCGAGTCGTTTCGCCGGTTGTGGAGTTACCGGCTGAATTTGCCGTAACATCGGAGCACCTCACACCGTCCCAATCTTCCCGCCTGCGATATCGCCCGATCCGCCGGGGCGGGAAGTGGGGACGGAAATGGCAATACGCCTGGTTCCGCTGCAAAGCGGACGTTCCACGTGTGCCGAAAGGCAAGTCCTATGTCCTTACCGGCGACATCGACACCGAATCGGTAGTCTTTGTCAATGGCCGGGCCGGCGGCGGCCTGAATCGGCTCCACAGTGAATTGGACCTGTCCCGTTTGGTCAAAGGCGGCGGCGTGCTGAAAGTCCTTATCGAGACCTATGCCGGGCACGGACCTACTCCTGCCCACCTGCCGTACCTGCTTCCCGGAAAAGACCCGATTGAGCCGACCCCGCCGGCCCAGCGAACATTCAAAGGCCTGTGGCTGGATGAATGGAACGAGCAAGCCTATCAGTTATGGCTCGACGCGACGACCGTTTGGGGTCTGGCCAAGAGCCTGCCGCCTGACTCACTCCGCCGCTTCCGCCTGGAAAAGGCACTCAAGGAAATTACCGCCCTGGTCGATCCGGAAGCCGATCAGAAAACCTTCGACGGTTCACTCGCCGCTGCCAGGTCGGTCCTGGCGGGTCTGCTTGCCGCGCGTAACGGGCCTACAATGCCGGAAATGTTCTGCTTCGGACACGCCCACCTGGACGTTGCCTGGCTCTGGCCTCTGGCGCAGACCTATCGCAAGGCCGGCGCTACCTTCTCCACAGCCCTGGCGCTGATGAAACAATATCCCGAATACCGTTTCCTCCAAAGCCAGGCACAGTTGTACGAGTACGTCAGGCGGGACTATCCGGATATTTTCGACGGTATTCGTCGAGCGGTGCGACGCGGGCAGTGGATCCCCGACGGGGCCATGTGGGTCGAGCCGGACACCAATATCTCCGGCGGCGAAGCCCTCATCCGCCAGTTCCTCTACGGCAAACGGTTCTTCAAGGAAAACTTCGGTATCGACAGCGAGGTATGCTGGTTGCCGGACGTGTTCGGCTACAGCGGCAGCCTGCCGCAGATTCTCCTCGGGTGTGGCGTAAAATACTTCACCACTGCCAAGATATTCTGGAATCTCCACGGTGGGACGACCTTCCCATACGAAACATTCACCTGGGAGGGCATCGACGGCAGCGCCGTCCTCGCCCATTTCCACCGCGATTACAACGCCGAAACGCATCCCGAAGCCGTTGCCAGGCGCTGGGCCGACTGCGTGCACAAGGACGGGACCGACAAGTTCCTCTACCCGTTCGGCTGGGGCGACGGCGGCGGCGGACCGACGCGCGACCACCTTGAATACCTCCGGCGCGAGGGCGACCTGGAAGGTCTGCCCCGCACCCGCATAGCGTCTCCGAGGGAGTTCTTCGCCGAGTTGGAAAAGTCAGGCCCGCCGCAGGACCGCTATGTCGGCGAACTATATTATGAATTTCATCGCGGTACTTACACCAGCCAGGCACGCATCAAGCGTGGTAATCGAAAGTGCGAATTCGCGCTGCGCGAAGCGGAAATCTTCTCGGCTATCGCTTCAGTAACACAAGGACGAAAGGTTCCGCGCGAACGACTGGAAAAAGCATGGAAAGGCCTGCTGCTGAACCAGTTCCACGACATACTTCCCGGCTCGTCCATCCAACGTGTAAATGAAGAGGCCGAAGCGTTGTACGGGAAAATCCTGGCGGAATGTGAAGGAATCACATCGTCGGCCCAAAAGGTCATAACCACCGGTCAGTCCGGTTGGACCGTATGGAACACGCTGTCCTGGCGGCGAGACGCCGTGGTAAGTCTGCCGGTCGAGGGTAAAGTCGGCCAAGTCGTCGATTGCGACGGTACTCCCCTTCCGAGCCGGATTGTCGGACGGGGGCGAAATCGTCGGCTCCTGGTGGCTGTGCCGAATGTCCCCTCGGTTGGATGCAAGACGATAAAACTCCTTCCCGGAAAACCCGCCGACTGTCCGTCGCCCGTAACGGCGAAGGCGTCGCGAGGCGGAATCGTCATGGAAAACGAACACCTTCGCCTGCTAATCGACAAGCGAGGTCAGATTGCTCAATTGCTGGACAAGGCCTCCGGCCGACGATTGGTAAAGACAGGCGAGGTTATGAATCGCCTGGAACTGTACCGCGACAACCCCGCAAAGTTCGACGCGTGGGACATCGACGAGCCTTACAAGACCACGCCGGTTCGGATCGGCCCTGCCCAACGGGTCGAAATCATCGCGGACGGACCTCTGGAGGCTCGCATAGCGGTAACCCGTAAGGTGGGCCGGTCGAGCCTGCAGCAGGAGATTGTCCTTCGCGCCGGTTCGCGCCGAATAGATTTCGAAACGCGCGTCGATTGGCAGGAGACGCATCGTCTACTGAAGGTCGCCTTCCCAGCCGAGTTGTCTTCAGTCACGCTGCGCGGGGAGATACAGTTCGGGCACGTCGTCCGCCCCACGCATCGCAATACGGAATTCGAGAAGGCCCGGTTCGAATGGCCTGCGCAGAAATGGGCCGACCTGAGCGAGGCACACTATGGCATCGCCGTTTTGAACGATTGCAAATACGGCTACGACATTCTGGACGGTGTGTTGCGTCTGAGTCTGCTGCGTGCGCCCGTTGCGCCGGACGGACAGGCCGATAAGGGCGAACACGCCTTTACCTATGCCCTGCTGCCGCACAACGGCGGATTTGCCGAAAGCGACGTTGTCCGCGCCGCCTACGAACTCAACGTCCCCGCCTCCGTCGAGCAGGGGCAATACGCGACTCGACTGAGCTCGTCGAAGTCCGGCGGGGAGTTCTCCTTCCTTCAGGTTTCGGGAAATTCGGTTGTTGTCGAAACGGTAAAGATTGCCGAAAACGGCGGCGACTTAATCCTCCGGCTGTATGAATCCGCCGGTAGTGCGGCGAAAGTTCGCTTGAATGTTGCAACACCGGTAAAAACGGCCTACGAGTGCGACATGCTGGAAACGCCGTTTCGGAAATTGCGAGTGAGCAAAGACGGCGCGATAACCCTCAACTTCCGGGCGTTTGAGATCAAGACTGTCAAGATACGCTAAACGGTTTCAGAAAAGTCTTCGACCGGTTCATACGCGAGATAGTGGTAATCATTTGATGGTGTTATAAGACGATACACCCCCCTTATACGCACACCCTCCCTGGTGCGAAATTATTTCAGGACTGATACACCAGCATTTCGTGGAGATGGGCCGGTACAAAGTTATTTACACTGGCAAGGTATCCACGAATGGCCTCTTCCAGATTCTCTCTGGCCTGTTGAGCGGTCAGACCGGCAGAGACACATCCCGGAAGCGACGGACAGGCAGCGGTGAATCCGCCCACGTCGTTACGCCGTACTTTTATACATAATTTCACTGCGCGCTCCACGCCTCCAATCTCCGATAAAACCTCGAACATTCAGAAAAACGCATATGGTTAGAATTGAGCAGCCCTGGTGGTTTGACCCCAATTATCAACCGCACCTACACCGCCCGAAATGACCCCCTTATTTTACAGTACCGGCCTGGGCAGTTTCAATACAAATTTCTAATAAATTTTAGAAGCACCGGGAATTCTCTGCAACCTTGTTTATTTTACCCAAACGCTACACATTGCACAACCGGTAGATGATAAAGCCGACGGATAGCTATCCGTCGGCTTTGAGCAGCTTCCCTAATGCCAATCGTGCTCCCGCCCGGTCATTGCGGTCAATCGCCTCGGCAGCGATGCCAAGCCATTCGACCTGGCGGTCGGTGAAAGCCATCGCTGAAGACGGATCGAAGCCACCAAACCCCAAACCCTCACAAATGGCCCGTCGAAGGGCGGTAATTCCGGTAAATGTTTTGGCAGAGACTGCCAGTTTCCCCTTACATTCTTCCGGGCGGGCGATATCGCACTTTCCGGCGACATTGATGACATTCGTCAGCGTGTGGAGATGCGTAACAAGGCCGCCATATCCGTCATCGTCGCCGACGGTAACGCAGATAACCAGGTCGGCTGATTCGATCCGTTCCCAGGCCCGCCGGACGGCTTCGGCGTCGATACCCTCGGCTTCTTCCCAAAGTCCGGCAGTGTCGGTCAACCATATGGGCACGCCGTCGGCGTCGGTGAGAGTGCGGACCCAGTCTCGCGTCGTGCCCGGCGTTTGGGAAACTATGGCGACATTTCGCCCGACCAGCGCGTTAGCCAGGGCGCTTTTTCCGGCATTGGGAGGTCCGGCGATGACGACCTCAGCCGGTTCCAGTAATCGGCGCATCATCGGCATCGCATCGGCGGCGGCGCGGAGAGCGGCGGCATCGACTTCCGAACGACTCGCCAATACCGACAATCCGCCCGACCATTGACAACTCAATGCCGATGCTCCCAGCGGCGTAGATACCCTGCGTAATGCCGAGAGAAATTCCTCCGTAATTGCGGGATTTTTCATCCCCGGCGCAGACAGTGTCAGCGTCGAATCGGCTTGACAATCAGAAATAATGCTCGCGCCTCGTTCGGACAATAGCGAAAGGACTTTTCTCGCAACGTGAGGCCCGCCGTGGATGTTAATCTCGCAACAATCGTCGGCGAGTGTTGAGACAATCGCCTCGTCGAGCACCTCGTCATCGTGGACAATTCGTCCCAATGCCAAGCCCCCTTGCTCGCCGGTCTGTGATCGCGGTCGGAAAATTTCGCCGATGATTCTTTCGGTTTCCGGGCCTGTCAGGATGATAACGGCGATTCCGCCGCGAGCGGGCGAAGTAACCAGCGATGCCGATGTTATCGTCGGTGAGTTCATTTCTGAACATTCCGGGCCGATAGCGCAACCCCCAACAACGTCAAGTCCGGGACGATGGCGCTGACTATGTCGCAGCCTGCCCCGACAAGTTCGGCGTCACCGCCGGTGAGGATTACTTCAGGCCAATTACCGAGTTCCATAGCGTAGGACTCGACAAGTTCCCTCATCGCGCCGCGTGCGCCGGTAACTATCCCGCCGATAATGGCCTGTCGCGTGTCGGCTCCGAAAACCCAATCCGGCTTGGTCAACTCCACAACCGGCAGGGCTGACGTGCCTTTCGCCAAAGCCCCGGCTGACAGACCAAGCCCCGGCAGGATCGCCCCGCCGAGAAAGACGCCGTCGTCATTAACGCAGTCGATGGTAATGGCTGTACCGAAATCGGCTACGACGCAGGCGCTGCCGAGGCGGTGATACGCCATCGCCGCTGCGCAAAGACGGTCGGTCCCGATACTTTCCGGCTCGGACAGATTTGTCTCTATCGGCAACGGCAGGTCGCGCCCGACCACGAGAACCTTCTGGTCGATACGTTTGGCTGCCTTTTCAAGTGCCGCCAGATATTCAGCCTGGACCGAACAGGCTGCGATTAGCGCTGGCTTGGGACACTCGGACCATAAATCCGCCAGCGCATCGCCGAGGTCGTCGGGGGCAACTCGCCGAACGTGCGAGATTTTTTCATCAATCACGCACCCCATCGCAATCCGAGAATTCCCGACATCACAAACAAGAATGGATTCAGTTTTGCTCATATACATCCCCTGAAAATCGCCTGCTTTCTCCAACGTCCCTTCGGGACTGATCACTATCGGTCATTCTTCCGAGGGCTATCGCTCCCGGCCACTCTCCGTCGGCCCTTCGGGCCGTTCACATTTAATGCACTCTGTCCCGAAAGTCTGTAACTGCTGTTGCCCCGAAGGGGCACGGGACTGTGCAACCGGGTACATGCTTTACACTTTGTACCGGGCACATGGTTTACACTTTTCCATAAGTTTACGTAACCGTCTGGAGGCACTGGAGCGTAGCGGAAGGGCCTCCAGACGGTTCGACAATCGACACACCGGCAC
>DAOVLV010000242.1 GCA_030631085.1 Planctomycetales bacterium
ACAGGAACGATATATCGGATGAACGACCACGCGAGAGATACACTCAATCTCCGCATTCAGCAAACCCGTCGATGCCCGACGGTCGGGGCTTACATAACGCTTGCCTGTGGCGACGTTGCGCCCCCGACAGCACAGCACCGGCGGCGAAACCACCAAAACCGCCGCCACTTCGGGCGTACCGGGATGCATCGCATCAACAGGAGCGCGTATCGTCCAGACACGCTTGTGAGCGGCTGGGGGGCCGGTCAGATAATGAAACCGACTCAACGCGCGATAGTCCCTGATAGTCCCCCGTTCGATCTTCCAGTTTCCCGGAAAGGCGTTTCCGTCCTCGGAGCGAACAGGCTTGAGCGTTTTCGGCGTGCTCGCCCCCAAGGGACAGGCTTCAGCGAGGCATGTAAGATACGCTTTGGAGTTCAGCGGTTTGACTATTGTGAGATCGGGTTTGATGATATCCAGGAGTTCATCTCGCGGCGTCGAGATAATCATCGCCAGGCCGTACCGTCGGACGAGTTTTCGCAGACCCGATGCCAGAACACCGGCTGTGGCTGAATCAAGGGTCGAAGCGAACTCATCGACCAGAAGTAATTTCGGTTTGCCCGATGCGAACGCCCGCCACACCGCCAAAGCCATCGCCAGACGATACAACTGCCCGCCCGAAAGGTGCTCCGCCGGAGTAATCAGCGTCCTGGCGTCAGCCAGACCGCAACGCGATAAAACCACCAGTCTTTCTTTCAACAGACCATTCTCCAAACACGCGACGGCGGGCCTGCTGTCGGTAGAGATCGCGTCGAGGTCAAGCGTTATCGCATCGGGAACGGACTCCGCAACTGCCCGGAGCAACGAAGTCTTCCCTCCGCCGCTGGGTCCCGTAACGACAATAATCTCGCCCGGTGATATGCTCAGATGGAAATCCTCGTAAAGCGGCTCGGTACGCCGCCCGGACAGGCCGAACATTCCGGCTATGGTGGAGGCATCGGGATCATCTACGGGCAGAGAGGTAATTTTGACGCTGATTGGTATATCCCATTTCGGCGTAGTCATTTATATCGCTCCTGATGAAGTGGGTATTTTTCTTCGGCCTTTACCAGTCCGGCAACGATCCCGTCAACCTCGGCAAGCACTCTGCGAATCGTATGATACCGAAGCGAAGTCGCATCGACTGTGGCCTGAAGCGACCTTCCCTGGAGAATGTGGTATTTGACAACGGTGAACTGTTCGTCGTTGAGCAGGTGGAGGCTTCGGGCGACTGATACGAATTGCGGCGAACTGATCCGGACGATTAACCGGCGTATGCGACGCCGAATGATAGAGGTGTTGGTTCGGTTAATCTGGGCGACCACTTTCGTCGGCTGGTTGTAGATAAGCACTGCACGGAGAAGGTTCCTGTCTTCGGGATCGAGCAGGTTCGTCCTTGCTTCGATGACGCTCTGGTCGCTGAGAAAACCGGATTTATCGCGCCGAGTTCCGACGGATCGAAGAAAATTCTCCTTCAACGTCAACGGCATGATTCGCTCCTCAAAAGAATTGCGGATTACGGATTGTGGACTCGTGCTACGTAGCGAATTACTTCGCAGAGTAGTATTGTGGATTGCGGATTCTTCGGTAATCCGGTATTTTCGATGCCCGTTGCCTGTATTACAAGTACCATATATCACATAAGTATGACAGTTATCATACAGATGTCAAGGGTAATCTTACAGAAAATATTTACAAATAGTTAGAAACCATGAGCCGACGGGTCTATACTATTGGGAGACTTGAGGTTAGGGATTTGGGACGAGGGAGAAAAAAATTATGAGCCTCGGCGAATTAATACGTAACCGACGTGAGGAAAAACAACTCACGCAGGACCAGGCGGCGGCGCAGGCGGGTATCTCCAAGCAGTACCTTTCGAACATTGAAACCGACCGGATAAAGAACCCTCCTTCCGACGGTGTGCTGGAGCGATTGGAAGCCGAACTGGAGTTCCCTGCGGGTCAACTGCGTAAACTGGCCCACATGGTGAGAACGCCGATGGACATCCGGGCGGAGCACGAATCCCTTACCGCCGAGGTCGAAAAACTCCGAAGCATACTGAAGCAACTGCTCGCAGGACGGAAAAAAACCGCCAAGGGCGGAACGAAAATCAATTCCATCGCTCGCCGGTTGAAATCCGCAAAATCCAATGTCTCGGACGTACTGTCTGCCGGAAGGACCGTACCCATAATAAACAAGGTCTCTGCCGGTTATCCGCACCATTTCACCGACCTGGATTACCCACCCTCGGTGGCTGACGAATACATCCGCTGCCCCGACGTTCATGACGCACAGGCATTCGCCGCTCACATCGTCGGCGACTCGATGGGGCCCAACTACACAGAGGGAAATCTGGTAATCTTTTCGCCCAATACCCAGGTCAGGAACGGGGACGACTGTTTCGTCCGCTTCACCAGCGATAATTCCACCACGTTCAAGCGGTTTTACAGCGCAAAGGGCGGTAAGATTCGCCTCCAGCCACTGAACGATAAATACCCAG
Source organism: Planctomycetales bacterium (assembly GCA_030631085.1). Classification (GTDB taxonomy): domain Bacteria; phylum Planctomycetota; class Phycisphaerae; order SM23-33; family SM23-33; genus JAUWNJ01. The sequence goes on from DAOVLV010000242.1 coordinate 2,519, forward strand.
CCGAGATATACGACCGCGAAGACATCAACGGCCTCTGGCCCGCGGTGATGAAAATCGAACGAATACGACAGGCGTAACAAGTCGCCGTACCGGCGACGGCTAAACTTGCAGACTCAACTTACGAGAGACTACTAACGACTATTGCAAACGAGGTTCACTGATGACCAGGCGAATTGAACACGAAACGGACGTATGCGTAATCGGCGGGGGAATGGCGGGGCTGGCGGCGGCGTTGTCGGCGGCTCGGCATGGGGCGAGCGTCATACTGATGCACGACAGGCCCGTTCTGGGCGGGAACTCCTCCAGCGAGTGCCGGATGCACATCGGCGGAGCAGACCGGCACAATCGAATCCCAAACGTCCGCGAGACCGGAATCCTCGAAGAACTCCGGCTGACCAATCTCCGCCATAACCACCAGCGAAGTTTCAGCGTGTGGGACACGATACTCTACGACGCCGCCCGCAGGCAGGAGAGACTCACGCTGATGCTGAACTGCTCGTGCTGCGATGCGGAAATGGACGGACAGAAAATTGTTTCAGCCACCGGCTGGCAGACGACCACGCAGACTTATCATACCGTCGGCGCGAAGATATTCATCGACGCCAGCGGCGACGCGATCCTGGCGCCGCTGACCGGGGCTGCCTTTAGCATGGGGCGCGAGGGGCGCGACGAGTACGGCGAGTCGTTCGCCCCGGCCGAGGCCGATTCGTGCACGATGGGAATGACGCTTGGCTTCGGCGCACGCGAATACGACACGCCCCAGCCATTCGAGCCGCCAAGTTGGGCAAACCGTTACGACCGATGTGAAGACCTACCCGGCGAGCACACATGGTGGTCGCTTGGGTACTGGTGGATCGAACTGGGCGGGATGGACCACGACCACAGCATCCACGACACCGAGAAAATCCGCGACGATCTGCTGGCGGTGGTCTATGGCGTCTGGGACCACATAAAAAACCGCGGCGACCACGGGGCAGACAACTGGGCGCTGGAGTGGGTCCAGTTTCTCCCGGGCAAGCGGGAGTCCCGCAGGTACATCGGTAAACACGTGCTGACGCAGAACGACATAGAGTCGGAAGGACGTTTTGGCGATGTCGTCGCCTACGGCGGGTGGTCCATGGACGATCATACCCCCGAAGGCTTCGGCTGTGCACAACTGGGGCTGCCACCCACTATATTTAATCCCGCCCCGTCGCCTTACGGTATTCCCTACGGCGTTCTGGTGGCGCGCGATATCGAGAACCTTTCCTTTGCCGGCAGGTGCGTCAGTTGCACGCACATGGCGATGTCTTCGGCGCGTGTGATGGGGACGACGACGGTGATGGGCCAGGCGATCGGGACGGCGGCGGCGATCGCGGTCCGGCGGGGCGTCACCCCTGCCGACGTATCCGCCCACATCGACGAACTCCAGCAGATGCTGCTGTCCGACGACGCCTACCTTCCGGGCGTCCGGCAGCAATTCGGCGAACTGACTATGCAGGCCGAACTGAAGGCCTCTTCCGGCGACCCTGAACCGCTCCGCGACGGGATTAATCGTCCCGTCGGCGACGATGAGCACGCCTGGCGCTGTCGGGTCGGCGATACGCTTGAGATGCACTTTCGGGCCGGAGGCAAAGTCGAACGCCTGACACTTATCGCCGACAGCGCCCTGGAGACGCTCATTCAGATGTGCCATTACGGCGATTTCGGCGAACTGACCGCACCGCCTGAATCGCTTCTGGCGGACGCCCGC
>DAOVLV010000060.1 GCA_030631085.1 Planctomycetales bacterium
GTTACCGTTTCACCGAGGCAGCCGAAATGGACGCTGTGCTCGCCGACCGTATCGCCAAGGCGGACGGCGTGCATGCCTATCTCGCCGGGGCGACGCGGGCTTTTACCTCCCCTGCCAAGAACGGCCGATTCGCCGTACTGCCTGCCCGTCGCGTCGCAAACAGCCTTCGCCAACGCAATGGCTGTGCCCGATGGAGCGTCTTTCTTGAAGCGGTGATGCGTTTCGACAACCTCTACATCGTAATCTTCGCCAAGCGCCGCCGCCACTTCGCCGACGACCTTCAGCAGCATGTTCACGCCGACCGACATATTGGCTGCATGGACGATTGCTATCTGCGAGGCAGAATCAGCCACCTCCGCCTGCTGCGATTCGGTCAGACCCGTCGTGCCGATAACCATCGCTATATTGTGCTCCCGGCAGACCTCAAGCCACCGCATCGTCCCTTCGGGCAGCGAAAAGTCGATAAGCACCTGCGGAGCGTCTTCCAGTTGCTCGGTTACCTTCACGCCGAAGGTTCCCATACCGGCCAATTCGCCGATATCGCGCCCGATTGCTTCCTGGCCTGTCGATTCCAATGCCGAAACAATATCAAACTGCTCCGACGCAATCGCCAAGGCCGCTATCCGCCGCCCCATCCGACCAGCGGCTCCGGTTATCGCTATCTTTGTCATTTGTTATTTCCTTTTAGCCGCGAACCCACGCGAACAAAACAGAATAGTCCACAGATTACACGGATTGCACGGATAAAAAATAATCCGCGAATTACACAAATTCCCAGAAGATGAGAAGTACATATATACTGATGCCAAGAAATGTCGCGGCGGGACAGAGAACAAATGAACCATAGTAGTAGTACTTGAACCAGGGATAACGGGCCGACAGATCGGGATGAAGCTTGAAAATTCGAACAACGCCAGCAAAAAAAGCGATAAATGTCTCTGGGCTAAAAGATTTTTTTAATTCCTCATTCGCCCACCTGTACCAAAGCCTGGTCAAAGCCACGATGATGGGAACACCAACCACAACCGATTCGGCTACCAACAGAACAATGAGCCATGCGGGCGGAAAATCATCACTTCCCGAAAATAGCCCGATAAGGCCTCCTGCTGGACTCGATAGCACCACAAAAGGCAACAGCCAGTAACAATATTGGGGAAGTATAGAAACTGGTTGTACATTCACCGGCTCAGTGCCCTTGCCCCCAAGGATGAACTTGTCGGTTTCCATAAAACAATTCGTGCAATTCGTGGAATTCTTTTGCCCCTACGCCGAATAGACTTCTTCGCCTTCTCTGGCGAATTGTGCGATCATTGAATCGCCCTTTTCCCATTCTTCCGGCGTCATGGCAACGGCCTCGATTGGCTCCCAGAGATCACAGATTGCGGCTGAAAGAAGTTCTATTCGCTTCCAGTACCCCTTGGCATTGAAATCTTCCGAAACAACAACCAAGTCGATATCGCTTCCTTCGCGATAGTTACCCGTGGCGTATGAGCCGAACAGGACGATTTTCTGCGGTTCAACGCCTCTGGCAAGAAGGGCGTGTTGGAAACGGGCGATAATTTCTAAAACTGCATTTTTATCCATTTCAACACCTCTTTCGCTTTCGCTAACAGATTTACCACAGCAGACTTTGTGTAATTTGTCTGCAACATGTCTATGTTGTCGGGGTATCGGACATCCACCTGGGCCTCGGTTAATGTCACCAGCAACATATCGATACCCTCAGGCGGTTTAATTCCAACCTCTTTCAGCAGGAAAACAAGGTTGTGCGTCTTGGGCGGCACTTTATTCAACTTCAACCGATACAACCCCTTAAGGGCCTTTTCAACCGCAAGATGGCACATAAAAACCGAATAGAAATACCTGCCGCTATCAAACATAAACTCGGCAGTCTTCATGTCGTAATCGGTCTGCTTGAGCCACTCTTCAGGTGATTTATCTGCCACAGATTTATCCTCAACATCCCTTGCAACCATCCGGCATTATACCGCAATTTTTCCATTTGGAACGGATTTTGTTCGCGGCTTCTTATCCAATCGTCTTGATAATAAACTCTCTTACTGCCTCGATGTCGTTGGGCAGTTCGGCGCAGCGAGTGGGTAAATTCGCGAGTGTGTCTATGGCTGGATGATGGGCGAGGTCTTTTCCGGTGGCTTTTTTGATGGCGTCGGGAAACTTGGCGGGGTGGGCAGTGGAAAGGGCCACGAGCGGTTCGTCCGAAACTCCCATCGCCTCAGCCACCGAAACTCCCACGGCAGTATGCGGGTCGAGAAGATAATCGTACTCCCGATGATACTTGCCGATAGTCGCCAGCACGTCGTCCTGCGTGCCAACCCCTGCCACAACGGCTGAATCAATCTTGCCATCGTCGGCGACTTCCACATGCAACGAACCTGTACGAGCGAATTCGTCCATCAATGCCCGCAGCCGCCCCGCATCACAGCCAACCTTGTAATATAGATACCGCTCGAAATTACTGGCTACCTGGATATCCATCGACGGCGAAAGCGTCTGCGATAATTTCCCCAATGAGTACTCCCCGCTGCTGAAAAACCTTGCGAGGATGTCGTTTTCGTTGGTGGCCAGGATGAGTTGACTTATCGGCAGACCCATCTGCCGGGCGTACCACCCAGCCAGTATGTCGCCGAAATTGCCCGTCGGAACCTCGACTTGGACCCGCTGAGCGCCGGTTTGGGCCTGAACTTCAAAGACGACTTTGAAGTAATAGACAATCTGCGCCAGCACCCGTGCCCAGTTGACGGAATTTACGGCTCCGAGCGAGTATTTTCCTTTGAAATCAAGATCGGCTGCGAGCGTTTTCATAATCCTCTGGCAGTCGTCGAAGTTACCGGCCACGGCGATATTGTGGACATTTTCGTCGAGGACGGTCGTCATTTGCCGCTGCTGGATTTCCGAGACCCGCCCGGCTGGGTGCATAATAAATATGTCGATACCGTCCCGACCCCGGCAGCCTGCGATTGCTGCGCTTCCCGTATCGCCGCTGGTCGCGCCGAGAATGTTCAATCGCCCGCCACGCCGGGCAAGGATGTACTCGAACAGGTTTCCGAGAAGTTGCAGGGCGATGTCCTTGAACGCCAGCGTAGGCCCATGCCACAATTCTAGGACATATACAGGCCCGACCCTGACAGTTACCGCCGGGGCCGGATCGAATGCGTCGGCGTAGGTCTTTTCGATAAGCGATTTCAGGTCGGTTTCAGGAATGTCGCCGACGAACAAGCGGAGGATTTCAAACGCCAATTCGGAATAATCCAGCGATTTCCACGCTTCCAACCGGCCCGTGACGTCGGGAATTGATTCGGGGATAATCAACCCGCCGTCGTCGGCCAGACCCATCAGGACTGCGTCCTGAAATTCGATCGGTTCGATTTGTCCGCGCGTGGATACGTATTTCACAATTCGTCTCTTCGTTGCTGTTCGGTCGCGTCCTGCAGTGTTTTTTTCTCGCCTCTGCTGAGCGAGCCGATGCCTTCGCTGCGGATTTTATCGAGTATGCGGTCGATTTTTTCCTGTTGGTCTCGCCGTTGTTTCAGTTTCCTTTCCCACTGTCCCTGTCCTGTCGGCCTATTGCCGAAGCGTAATTTCATACGTAGTTTCGGCAGTACCCAAATCCAAACAGCCGCCGCCACCGCCCCGCCGAGGTGCGCAACGTGCGCGACCCCGCCGCCACCCGCTCCGCCGGCGAAGAATTCCTGAAGCGTAAAGAATACCGCTATTCCGAGGAATAACGCAGCGGCTGTGCGAATGGGCATCGGAAACAGGAACACAATCAGGCGTATATGCGGAAACAGCACCGCACAGGCAAGCACTACTCCATACACGCCCCCCGAAGCGCCAAGCAAGGGCACCTCTATCCCACGCCTCATCGCAAATGTCATAAGTACGTGAGCAATACCGGCAGCCACGCCGCAACCGAGATAAAAGACCAAAAATCGCTTCGCACCCCAACCGGACTCCAGCAGCATCCCCAGAAAGTACAAACCTATCATGTTAAAGAGCAGGTGAAACAACCCACCGTGAAGAAATTGAAAGGTGATATACCGCCAGGGTTGCCACCAGTAGGCTGGAATGACAGTGCCCCACGCGAACAAACGACCTCCGATATCCGGAAACACCTGGAGGAAAAACACCGCGATATTGATAATCAGCAGATACTTGACCGCCCATCCCGGACGTGGCATTCCGCCGGCAAACCCGCCGGAACGTCGCGGCGAGGGAGGATTATAATCCTGCTGCGCGTATGGTCTATCACGCCAACTCATCAGATTCTCTCTTTCAGTCGCCACATTGCCCATGCCGAGATGCTCTTGGCGTCGTGCAACTCGCCGCTTCGAATCATATCGTCAATTAGACCCGGGCTGACTAGTTCAACTTCGATTCGCTCGTACTCTTCGAGCATCTGGGGCCCAACCGTCAATTCCGTCGCGGCGAAGACGTGAAGATATTCCGTAATCGCGCCGGGACAGGAATAAAATCCGCCAAGTTTCTCAAGCCGACCTGCAGTGTAGCCGGTCTCCTCGATAAGTTCCCGCGACGCGCAGGCTTGGGGGGCTTCGTCGCCGTCGATTTTACCGGCGGGGAATTCGCATAAGTTCTCGCCCACTGCGAATCGCTCGTTGCGGATAATCACGACCGACCCGTCATCCAGCACCGGAACCACCACTACCGCGTCGTTGAATTCGATCAAATCGCGAGAGACGACCTCGCCGGTGTCCATCCGCAGGCCAATCTTATGAACCCGGCAAACTTTACCGGTGTAAATCAATTCGTCTTTGACGATCTCGCTTTTCATAACAGTAGTTATTTTAATCGAACCATTGCTTCGGTAGCGCGTCTTTTTCGGCTTCGAGCAGTTCGTCTATGATAGCGTCTGAATCGACGATGGAGACGGCCAGCGGGTCGGTAAGCATTGCCCGCCTCAGCAGGTCGCGTCGGCAGGAAACGGCGGCCTCGATCGTCAATTCGTGCGTGTCGAGCACCTGCTCGCAGAGCGACCGCAGCCCGCGAGGAAACTCTCCGACCGGGCGCGGCCTGACGCCCTGCATGTCAGTATCGCACAGCAATTCCAGGAAGGCGTCGTCGGCCATATTGGTTACAGCGCCTTCATTGAAGGTGTTGATATAGAACGGCCTGCCCAGACCGGCCCACATGTTCTCGATGACATCCGTCGCGAGGTCCGGGGCGAAGGCGTTCATATAATCGCCGATGGGTATCTCGCCGCTGAGAAAACCGTCCACCTGTTTCCACATCTCGTCATGGCGCTCGTACCGCGGGGCGGTCTGCCAGATGCTCAGCGGGGTAACAAGTCCCCTGTTCTTGTCCAGCCCCTGCCAGAAGCGGACGTATTCCTTGGTGTGGCCGACGGCGGTCGGAATGTATCCGAATATGTCGTATAGTGTGTAACCGATGGCGTCGTTGAGCATCGCCTTGGCGCCGGTGTCGCCACCGTCGCCCTCGGTGGCCGCTTCGCGTTTGATCGTCTCGGCGATAGCGCCGACGACGTCCCTGCCGTCAAAATCGGCCTTGAGCATCCACATAAAGTGGTTCACGCCGGCAATCAGCAGGTCGAATTTCGCGTCGATTTCGGGCGTGAACTGCTCATCTTTTTCGATGATCCCCGCCCGCTTTGCATAGGCTATTTTGATGTGGGGCATGTGGTGGATGTCGCAGAGCGCGAAACTCTTGAGTTTCGGCGCAAGGCGTCTCATACCGATACCGTGGGCGGCAGTGGGATTGATGTAATTGATTACCCAGGCGTCGGTGCAGAGCGACTCGATGTCCTTGCAGATTTGCATAATCACCGGAAATTCCCGCAACGTGCGAAAAATGCCGCCCGGACCGATCGTATCGCCGCTGCACATCCGGACGCCGTGCTTTACCGAGATGTCGCAATCGACTCCTCGAAAATGTACTCCCCGGTCGGCGAAACTGAACACGACGAAATCCGCGTCTTTCAGAACGTCTGTCCGTTCGACCGAAGCCTCGATTACCAGCGGCGCGCCGGTGTGCTCGACGACCTTGCGGGCCAGGGCGGCCATCTTTTCCAAACGCTCTGCGTCGGTATCCACCAGCCCCAGCGTGCCGGTTCGCAAATGCTCGGAATGGACCATCTGCCAGATTGCCTGTCGCCCAAAGAACAGACTACCAGCGCCGATAACTACTACCTTGGGGTGTTGCATCACTTCTCTCCAAATTACCGTTTATTAGTCAGTGTTTTAGAACCATTTCCACCATGCTTTTTTCTTCGCCGGTGATGTTGTGGCAAACGGGTCGGTTTTACCGGCCAGGATTCTCCGCCAGTCTCGAGCGTCGGTACCGGCGACCTCGCCGGTCAGTTCGGTCAGTGATTCAGCCGCCCGACACCGAACGGCTAGTTTGGGGTCGTCCAGACACCGCAGAAGCGTATCAAGAACATCCTGCTGCCGATAATGCCGTAATGCGCGAGCGGACGCGACGCGAACGTCGGGCGATACGTCGGAATTCGCCCTGAGCGACAACGGTCCCACAGCCTCCGGCGCGAATATCGAATCCAGCGCCACAGCGGCATCCCATCGCACCGACGACTCGCGGTCGGAAAGAGCGGCGATGACTTCTTTGGCGTATTTCGCGTCGCCGACCCGACCAAGCGCCCGCACAGCCGCACTGCGAACGGTCGCTGCCGAGTCGGTGGTCATAATCGCATAGGCCTTCGGGTATGCGCCTCGCCGACCCCAATCTTTCTTCGACAACCGCTCAATCGCATCCCGTCGAAGGTCCGGATCATCGGACTCGAACATCTGTACGACCAGTTGCTTCGGCGAAGGCCCGAACAATTTTCTTGTGAGTCCGCCTCGACCAGCCGGCGAACAACCGACCGCTAACACGACCAAAATCACTATCGGGATGTATCGAATAATTTTCATTGCCCACAAGGTTATCATTCAACTGCTGATTTTGGCAAGGAGTTGTTCGACGACCTCTATCGGAACCCTGGGCCTACCTAATCTAACGCCGGACTTCGCCGAGCCGTGAAAGTCCGACCCGCCCGACACCATCAGCCCCAATCGACGGGCCAAATCCAGGTATGATCGCACCTGCCGGTCGTTGTGGCTGGAGTGGTACGCTTCGATACCGTCAAGCCCGTCGTGGATGAGCGATTTGACGACACGGGCGAGCATGGCGTCATTCGTGCATTTCAACTCGACCGGATGGGCCAATATCGCCACCCCGCCGGCGAAGTGAATCGCTTCGATAATCTCGCGGGCCGAAAGTTTCTCCTTGTCCACAAACGCTGGCTTGTCCGTGCCGATGTAGCGGTCGAAGGCTTCTGCCTCGCTGCGGACGTATCCTTTCACCCGCAACAACCTTGCCATGTGAAGCCTCCCCACCATGACCGAATCGGCGTCCGCTGCATCAGGCCCTGAAGCCAGGGCCACTAAATCGTCCATTGAAATATCCATACCCAACTCATGCAGTTTGGCGAGCATTTGCGGGTTACGTTCGTTGCGGGCCTGACGAAGCGACCGGGCGATCTTCTGCAATTGCCCGTTATCCGGGTCGATTCCCAAACCGAGAATGTGCAGCATACCGTCGGTAAAGACTGCCGAGATTTCAATTCCCCGAATGAACCGCAACTCCAGCGAATCGGCAGCCTGTTGCGCCTCAGCCAGACCTGCGACGGTATCATGGTCCGTCAGCGCCAATGCCAATAGATTCCTGGATTCGGCAAGGCGCACCAGTTCGGCTGGGGACGTGTCCCCATCGGAAGCGGTTGAATGAGTATGTAAATCGACAAATCGCCGCATAAGAAGAATGAACCACAAAGTGCATAAAGAACACAAAGGAAAAAATAAACTTTTAATTTTTCTGCCCTTTGTGTTCTTTGTACACTTTGTGGTTAAAAATCGAACAGTTCCGTGGAGAGGTATCTTTCACCGCCGTCGGGTAAGATTACTACGATTACTTTTCCGGCGTTTTCGTCTCTGCGAGCGATCTCGTCGGCGGCTACCAGGGCAGCACCGGATGAAATTCCGACCAGCAGTCCTTCGTCGCGTCCAGCCCGTCTTGCCCAGTCAAGCGCATCGTCGTCGGTTACACGGACAACTTCGTCCACTACGTCCATGTTCATCACGTCGGGGATAAACTCAGGCCCGACGCCCTGAATCTTGTGCGGTCCCGGCACCGGCGGCTGACCGTTCAAGACCTGCGTCAGTGTCGGACTACCCGCCGGTTCGACAGCAACGGCGA
>DAOVLV010000037.1 GCA_030631085.1 Planctomycetales bacterium
ACCGACATTAGCCAGCCACGACTGAATCCTGCCTTGCTTGCGGCCCCACAGGCTGCAAAACCATACGACGCAGAAGCCGGCAGCAAGATAGCCGATCCAGCGCACGCTTCTGGACAAGGTCGTCCAGGCGACGCCTCCGGGCCAGGGAACGAATCGGTGGGCCGCGATTGCAGCCAGGAAAATAAAGCCCGTTAATATCGGCGCAATCGCCCTTGGATTTTCCCGTCCGAACTTATTACGCCCATACCAGTACCCGATTACGAAAATGGGGAAATACCATGTGGTACGGTGCAATTCAAAGTATGGGGCCGTGTTTGCAGGCCCTTTGTACAGAGGCCAATTGATGGGAAAAATAGCCAGGGCTATCAGGACGCCCAAAAGCGGCAGCAGCGCCTTGCTGTCGGCCAGTGGCCTCAACATCGGCCAGAGAAGGAAAATCGTCATCAGCATATAAAGGAACCACCCGTGCGGCATGCCACCACCGGAATGTGGTGCGACAAGCGTCGCTGTTACAATTGCCCCCGCTTGGCCCAGGCCGAAACTTGGAGAAGAGATTTTAATCAGCAACTGCAATATCGACATCGAAAAGAAAGGAACCATCAGTCGAAGGAACTTCTTGCCTTCAAATTGCCGATACTCCGCAATGGTAGTCACTTTTTGCCGGTTCAGCCCTATCAGGATGCCTGCGATCAGGATAAAGATGGAAATGTGAATGTAAGTAACGACATAGGTCACGTCTCCGGAAAACCGCAACGATACACCAAAGCGTGGGAAATACTGGACGATATGATGCAGAACTACAAGAGATACCGCAATCGCTCGCGCGATGTCCAGGTCGGTCCGCCGATTGTCTTGTGTGGGCATGCGCACATCCTCATTATTCAGCAGCCTGCCCCGGAACAACCCGCGAACTCTTTGCTGAGTACGATCGTTCGCTCCTCTGCCGCTGCCGTCATGGCGGCGAAACTCGCCAGCGTAACGTTCATAAGTTGCGACAGGGGAATCAGAGGCTCGCCGCCGGAGGCGAGTCGCTCGACAAAGGCTGCGAATTCCGCAGCGTGGCCCTTGTCCTGACGAGACGTCTTGAACTTTTTGAATCCCTTGAAGCCGTAACCGCGCAACTTCCGGAAATTGTCAAGCCGCAAGACACGCCCGTCGCTGAAGACCTCCAGCATCTCCTTGGGATAACTCTTCGGACCGTTGGCGAAATAGTTGACCGTTCCGACCGAACCGTCCTCGAAACCCAGCGAGATCGACATTTTGTCCTCATGCACCACTGTGCCGCTGCCCATCTGGTGGGATGCGACCGACCGGACACCGCTACCGGCAATATACGACAACAGGTCAATAAAATGGCATCCTTCGCCGATAATCCTCCCGCCGCCAATTTGAGGATCGTGGACCCACGAGTCCGGAGGTGAATAACCCGCATTGACCGTCATGCTCATCGCCAGGGGTTCGCTTCGCTCGGCCAGGAGTTCGGTCATCTTGACAATGTGCGGGCTGAAGCGGCGGTTGAAGCCAACCGTAACGTGCTTGTCCGGAGTTTTTTCCACCTGCTCAAGTATCTCCTTTAATTCCCCCACATTCATTGCCAAGGGCTTTTCGACGAAAGCGTGCTTACCGGCTTGGAGCGTTTCAATAACGAAACGTGCGTGAAGGTTGTGACGAACCGGAATCAGCACGGCGTTCACACTGGGGTCTTCCAGGATGAGTTTGTAGTCGGTAACGGCCTTTTCTGCCCCGAACTTCCTGGCCAGATGTTGGGCTGCGGCGCCGTTCAGGTCGGCAATATAGGCGATACGCGCGCCGGTCTTGGCCAAGGCGGGCATCAGCGCCATCTTCGAGAAATTACCCGCTCCGATAACGCCGACTACCACCTGTCCTGCCGCCGGCGCAGCAACCTCGGTAATGGTAATGCTCACCGCACGCTCAACCTCGGCCGGGTAATCCAGAATGACGCCAAGGGTATTTCCGTCGCCGCTGATCTGTTCGTAGGCTTTCGGGGCATCGGCGATACCGAAGTGGTGCGTAATCAGGTTATCGACGAGAAGTCGCCCTGCACGCATCGCCTCCAAAACGGCCTGGAAGTTCCGCTGCTCGGTCCAGCGAATGAATCCGAACGGATAATCCTGCCCGGCCTGTTCGTATTTGTCGTCGTATCGACCTGGGCCGTATGAGCATGATACCTGGAAGGACAGTTCCTTTTTGTAGAAATCGCCGCGACGGAGGTTCAGGCCTACTACTCCCACGAGCACTATCCGCCCGCGTTTCCGGCACATTTCGGCGGCATTATGGACGATTTCATCGGTCTTGGCCGCTGCGGTAATCAACACGCCATCGACGCCTTTGCCCTCTGTCCATGCTTCGACGGCTGCGACCGGATCGCCACCGGCTGCGGCATTGACAACCTTCGCGCCGAAACCTTCTGCCAGATTGAGTCGCCCAGCGTTCACATCGACACCAAGGACCTCGCAGCCGTTGGCCCGCAACAACTGAACGGTAACCAGACCGATAAGCCCGAGACCATAGACGACAAACTTCTCGCCGAGCGTCGGATTCAGCAGTCGGATTCCCTGCAGGCCGATGCTTGAAAGGACCGTAAAGGCTGCTTGCTCGTCGCTGATACCATCGGGGATTTTCGCGCAGAGGTTTTTGGGCACGCAGACGATTTCGGCGTGTGGGCCGTTGCTGACTACGCGGTCGCCGGGCCTGAACTCCGTCACGCCCGCGCCGACCTCCAGGACCACGCCGGCGTTGCAGTATCCCAGCGGCAGCGGTTCGTCGAGACGGTTGAAGACCGCCTCAAGCGTCGGCATCAGCCCGTCGGTCTTAATCTTGTCGAGGACTTGTTTGACCTTGTCCGGCTGGGACCGCGCTTTGGCGATCAGACCGGCCTTTCCGAACTCCACCAGCATCCGCTCAGTCCCAGCCGAGATAAGGCTCGCCCGCGTCTGAATCAGCACGCTCCCGCCACCAAAACCAGGGGAGGGAACCTCCTCGACCGCGGTCTGACCGCTACGAAGGTTTTGAAGAACTTGTTTCATTTATGTTTCCACCTTTGTTATCCGGTCACCGTCCCGGTAAGCACGAAATAGACTTTCGCAAACCGCAAGCGATGCTCCGTTCATGAAGGATCCTTTTGGGATACTTGATAAAGCAATTGGGCAAGTCCCTCAACGATTGTCTTCCAATTGTATTTCTCTTCAACAAATCTACGGGCCTTGGTTCCCAGACGTTCGGTCAGTTCATCGTTTGAAAGAATCGACAGAACGGCTTGTGCAAAACCCTTGGCGTCTTCGCGCACAAGAGCGTGCTCGTCGTTGATGAGACCGATGCCTTCACAGGCAATGGGTGTGCATACGATGGCATTCGCGGTAGCCATGGCGTTCAGGATTTTAAGCCGTATTCCGCTGCCCACGAATTGTGGTGCAACGAAGACCCTGCCGTGCGTCAGGTGCGGTCGGACGTCCGGTACCCGACCGAGAACATTCACGCCCTCAAACTTCGCGAAAACCTTCGCAGGCGCATAGCCCGCCAACTCGAGCCGAACATTCGGCCGCTGCTGGCGGATCAACGGTAGCACCCTTTCGCAGAACCAGATCATCGCTTCTAATTTCGTAAAGGCCGTCAAGCTGCCAACATGAACGATCAAATCCGGCTCTCGTGCTTGGTTGTTAGGCTGGAAGTAGTCCAAGTCTGTACCCGCCGACACTACAGATGGTTCCAACTCCGGGAATAACCCCTTGAGCTCCATCGCATCAGTCTCTGTTATCATGCTGAAGCCATCTGAGTCAGCGAGAATGGTCCTTTCGTAACGGGCGTACTTGCGCCCCTGCCATATCGCCAGTACTTTCAAGATAGGGTTCTTTTGTGCCTTTGTGAATCTTTGTAGTACCTTTGTTCCGACATTGTGCCCGCGGACGAAAAAAGGAACCTCAAATTCTTTTCGCAGTGCAGGACCATATGTGGACATCATCACATCTTCCACCAAAACGACGTCGAATTTCTGTTCGCCCAGTAATTCCCTTGCCCGAGCCAGCAGAGACTCATCGATATAATGGGCAAAGCCGAAAGATAAGTATTTCCCGGTATTTATGACCACTCGCCACCAGCGAGGGAGTTTGTGCTTGTAGAAATAGTCGCTCGGGCATATTTTCTTCATCGGTTCGATCCGGGCTGCAGGGTCGTTCATAATCGCCAGTAGATGCAACTGGTGACCAAGTAATCGTAGGTGTACCAGATCGTTGTATATAACCAAAGGCCATCCCCCATTGGGAGGATAGGGTTCTATGGGGCTCAAAACGAGAATACGAAGTTTTTTTTCTACCATGCTTTAAGGGTTCTCCGATTTTGTTAGGCCGGCACAATCGTCCACCGTGTTATCGCGGTCTATTTGGCTTCCAACAAGAGTTTCAATACATCTTTCCAATAAAGCGTATCGATCTTAAACACTTCCTTCTCGCACACCGTATCTTTCCGTCGAAGTTTCCAGATTGTTTGCATAGTCTTTCGACGAATCGGGTGGCGCAACCGAAAAACCGATCGGGCCACATGTGTCCAGAGACGAGGCCGGTCACAAAGCCACGCCCAAAAGTATCCTGCTCGGAGGGCCGAGATTGGATCTATAATCAAGGCTCGCAACGTATAAATAATTGCTAATTCGATAGGCCAAAACGCCCAAACGGTGACAAAAGGATTGGATTGCTTCCGCAAATACACAATATGCCTGATCCGAGCCGTGTCTGCTTCTCTGTGCCACAGAATTACTGTGGGATCATAAAGAATCAGGTGCCCTCTGTCCAGCATGCGATAGGCCATGTCGGTTTCCTCACCACCATACATATAGTCGTCAGGATATGTTCCCACTTCATCGTACATGGTCTTACGGTGAAGCGAAACCCCACCTAAAAAGGTAGGGGCAAAGTAACACGTATCCGTCGGGCCCACGTCGCATCTTGTGTCAACTTCTTCTAACGTTGAAAAACTCTTGACCAAACCGGTGACTACGCTGACGCGGTCGTATCGGCACATTGCCTGATACGCTCTTTCGACAGATTCTCTATGTAGCAAACCATCGTTATCGCAATAGAAAATAAAATCCCCCCGGGCGTGCGGAATAGATCTGTTTCGTCCTCCGGGGCATCCGTAGTTTCTGTCCAGTCGAACCACGCGTGCCTCGGAAAACTCCCTCTCAACCGCTTCGGCCGACCCGTCGGTTGAGGCATTATCCACCACCAGCATCTCGATAGGGCTGTAGGTTTGGTTCCTGATGCTCCCAAGCGCGAGCAGGAGGTCGTCTTTGCGGTTCCAGTTTAGCACAGCCACCGTAATCAGAGGTCGGTCTGAGGAAGTGGGATCAAAGTTTTTTTGCTTTCTGACGCTCATGGGCCTGTACGCCGAATCTCCTTATTCACCCCTTTCTTGCAAACCGCTGATGCAAAATTACCCGTTAAGGCCAGCGGTTTCCAACTCGCTCCATTCGTCCTGCGAGTAAGAAGCCGCCTCGTCATACCGGCGCATCTGCGCCATCACCAATCCGTAGATGAACAACATTACCATCCCATAAGTCGCCAGTCTTGCGTCAGTAATCATGAAATTCCCAACCGCCAACGCGGCTATCATACCGGAGACAAAGGCGGACTGTGCCGCAATGCCGAGAACGCTGCGGCAGCCAGGAGTAGCGGGCTTCATTCCAAAATATAGTTTCCATAAAAGGAACAAGTAGAGAACCAATCCCACTATACCAGATTCCCACAGTATCTGGAGATACTCATTGTGGGGCTGGGACAGCCCCCCCACGGAAGCCTTGAACTGGATATAACCCGCCCCGCCCCCCATTCCCATAGTGGCAGCCCGCAGGTTGGTTACTACGAATCGAATCGTGTTCAACTGTGTTCTGACCCGATTCTGAACCAATTCGGGCTGGAACGTGCTAATGCCTTCCAGTCGGCCGAGAACCACTCTGGCGCCAGGCATCACTAGGAAAAATAGCAATGAGATCCCAAGTATCCCAAAAGCCACTACGCGGATCGCCTTGACGTACTTTAGCATCAGCATGGCACGAAGCCCCAGGAAGACAATCGCGCCAGCGGAGGCAAGCAGTCCAGTGCGGGAGCCGGAAAACAGTATAACCGCATAAGATAGTGAAGCTGCTAGCGTGTAGATCACGAACCGCCGTACCCCCAGATTAGAATCCAGCACCAAGATCGCAACACAGTACGTCGAGATCGTCGCGCCCCACAGACCCACTGCCCCGCGGTTTAATCCTAAAAATCCTTTCTGTGCAGCCGTGGATTGCATGATCGTAGCGCCCAAGAATGTATCATCGCGGACCAAGTAGTTAACTTCGACGAATCCTAAAAACTGCATTAAGCCGACCGCTGCCATTCCGATCCACAATACCACACACGTTTCCAGGAATTCATTGGCGCGAACTCTACGAAGTATCCCCGTTACCCCTAACAGCAAAAAGACCAAGCTTCCGAGTCTTCTATATAGAAATGATACCCACCCGTACTTCACACCGATGTTCAACCACGACCCCAACACTGTTCCTGGCAAATGGAGCAAGAAAATGGCGAAAGCTGCGAACAAAACGAACTTGTTGTCCGTTTTGGACAAGCGGAACAGCAGATATATCAACAGAATGGGAAGCAAAAAATCGTGAATGAACAGAGGTGTCTCGAAACCGGGCGGTTTGGCGATTGTAATTGAATTAAACAGCAGTGCCGCCAGCGCAGCCGTATGAAAGCGCACACGCAGAACCAGGACGGCGACAATGACGCCTATCACTGCAATGCCGATCTGAAATATTAGGGCCGATGCCCATTGAGGCGTACCCATAGGGCGCTATTTCCAAAATCTTTCCTAGGTTCGTTTATCGCCGATATTTAAATTACGCTTTATTTCGAGTGCTGTTGGGAAAAAGGCTAATCGGATTTTAAGTGGTGGACCCGGATTTGTTCCACAATTTTCTGCCAGTTTCTCAAAAAGTAATCAATCAGATAACGATTGAAGTCAGGCGAGGCGCGTTCCACGGCCTGGTCAAGTTCGCCGTAGTCATGTATTGGCACACCCAAGCTGTCCAGCAACGAGGACCGGCTATCGCGTGTTCCAAAACAGAAAGTGGGTTTACCGTATGCCAGCGCGGGCAACGCTCCGTGTAACCGGCCCGTGATGACCGAGTGGGCACGTTTGAAATAGGAGAGATATAATTCTACGTCTCCATTAAAGTTCACCAAGGGCAGTTTCCATCCAACTGCCCGGCACTTGTGATATTCACTGGCCTCATGACAAATGGTCACCACGGGATATTTGCGCCCCAGTCGATGCGAAGCCCATTTCTGCCGTCGAACATGACCGCGGCCAAGCGAAAAGAGGATGTATCCGTTGTCCACCACGCTGTCGCGGGGCAATGTTACAGTTGGGCAGCCGGTGTACAGGTAGTCAATGCCTGTCTGTTCTAATAACCGGCAGGTAAATGGGTCGCGGGCACCCACCGGTGCAGCCATCATCTTCACGATACTAAGGTCTGGACCGACGGGATTTGAGCGGTGATAATGTATAATCCGACTGCGAACAAGGAATCCACGATTTGGCAGTGGTGACCAGATGGCCCCAGCCAAGCAATATGTGGGCCAGGGTAGTTTGTCTATGTCGTTCAGCCCCGGTCGATTTCCTGCCGTAAGCATTGTTACACCCGGCACGATCATAAAATCATAATCGCCTTCTGGGTACTCCCCGCTTTTCCAGTCGAAGATTCCCGCCGGCGCAGGCAGATGCGGCGCCAGTAGCAGTTGGGTCGCGTAGTCGATGATGTGATCACCGAAGTTGATCGAGTTGGGTTTGGGGTCCACATATAGCCAGCGGGCGTGTACGTTCTCGCGCCACTGTATCTGATCGAGCTGTGTCGTTTGACTACGCATTGTTCAAGCAATCCCTACCCGCGGATTAATGATTCTTGGCTCTCATCGACGCGACAACATGTTTTATCGTCAATCGTTCCTGATGACTATACAAAAAAGCCAAAGAGAAGGCGGCAAAGACGCCCATGGCGACCGCGCCTGTGACGATTAAGTGCAGTACCGTTGTGACACCGACAAATTCGGTCGCAACCCAGAGGGGCAACGCACCCATAGCCGCTGGAAGGGCAGGTCTTACCACTATGTCCACTAATAATTCCCTCATGCGAAGTCGAAGGCCGCAAGAAACAACAAAAATGCGAAGTAACTGATATGCGCTGAAAAATATAAACAAGATGACACTACATCGGACAAGCAGGTCGGTCTGATACACGCTGATTGCCCAAGACATCGTTGCGACCATACCCACTGCCAGTATCAGCCCGCCGAAACTTGGAATACGCAATCGCTCCATCGCCACAGTAAAAACTGCGCTGGGCATAGCGGCAATGCCAATAGCAGTCATCCCGATTAGCCAAGGCAAGGCAAGGATCAATTCGCCAACATCCCTGGATAGCCAGAGGTTCAGGAATGGGGCACCCAAAAAGAAAAAGCCGAACCACAGGAATATCGCCACACCAATGTAAGTTTTTGTGGAAATGAGATAAAGGGTTTTAAACCTCGTGACATCTCCCGTTGATTCAAGCGAGATCGCCACAGGCGAAATTGCGTTGAGACCGGTCAGTAAAAATGCGCGGACGATGTTGTTCAGTTGTAATACGATACCGTACAGACCCGCTAAGGCCAGTCCGCCACCGTGTCTTTGCAGGATGATCGCTGGCGACTGGAGAAACAGAACATGATTGAGGCTGTTAAACAACGTCAGCAGGTTGAAACTTACCAGATCCCACATCACCGTCCTGGTGAGTAAGCGGAGAGCGATTCTGGCATCAGGAACATTCCGACGCACCCACAGTATGCCACCTCCAAGTATCAGAGCGACGGTCGTGGCGAGAATAAATGTGTATGTAGAGGCCTTCGGAGCAAACAACTCAAAAAATATTACCACTGCCGCGGTACGCAACACCAGACTGACCATGCTGAGTTTTGAGTGTACGTCCACACGATGCATCGCTTGCATACAGGCAGTCAAAGGTAGCATGAACGAGTTTAAAATGGCCGAAAGCCCGACTGCTCCGATAACCAGTTGCCCTTCGAGAACCGAAACCCCCTTAATGTTTAGAGCAGACCATGCGAAAGTTAATAAAAGCACGACCCCCAACGACATGACCACCGCCATAACTGAACACAAAACAACCCCCGCGGTGAAATATTGCCGAAAGGCCTCGCTTTGACCTCGGGCAAAGAACATATTTAATTTTTTTCCGATACCGGCCGACGCTCCCAGTTGAATCAACGACAGCATCGCCACTACGCTGGTGGCCAAAACGACCAACCCCCATTGCTCCGTTCCTAACCGGCGGATTACATAACCCACCAAGAATAGGTTTATGACCAAGCGAACGGTCTGATTCAATAGACCAAAAGAGACGTTGGAGAAAAATCTTCGCGCGTAATCACGATGTTGTAGTTTGTTTTCACCGGGCACATTAGTCGGTTCCGCATTCATGTACTCTGCCTAAATCGGCTCCTCCAATGAAATAAATCTACTGATAGGGTCTTTTCATTTCTGCCTGAGGGTCGCATGATTCTGGAGAGCCAAAAAATGCGACGAGGCTATAAATACAACCTACTCTCCTTCATTCTATGTTTTCTTCGGCATTTTGGAAAGGTTTATGGACAAATTTCGAGCCGGTTGCGTTGTTGCCCGTAGCACGGGCGTCTCGCCCGTGTTTCGCGGAAACTGGGCAGTCTGCGCAACATGGGCGAGACGCCCATGCTACATTCAGTCAACAACGCAACCGCCTCACAAATTTCCGCTAACTTGCGGGGACAGGTCGGTTTCGGTGACGGCGGCGTTTGAAGAGCAGGCCGAACGCGCCAACGGTCAGTAGTACAAGACGACCCGGTTTAGGGGTAGTCGCCTCGATAATCAAAGTCAGACGGCCTGGGTAGTGTAGCTTTTTCGGTTAGAATTATTGTGTTGTTCGAGGCTTTCGAGTGATGTTGTTTGTGTGCCCGATATATAAGATTCCGTCCCTTTTAGATCGTAGGATGTAAACCACAAACTCCATGACTGGGCCGTACTGGACTTGAAC
>DAOVLV010000230.1 GCA_030631085.1 Planctomycetales bacterium
CGCTCCTCGGAAGGCGAACAAACACCGCTTCCTGCCCCCATGGCCGACCCACAACACTCACACTGACACTGGCGGAACTGGAAAAACAATTCAAACGGACATGAAATTTACTGATACTTGCTGTCTGGTTGCTGGAATGTAAAAATGGTTCTGATATAATCGTCATCGTGAGCAGAGGTCGTGATGATAGAAGAACTTGATATGATCGTTTTGGATGAGGACCTGCCCGATCGAGGTTTAATGGCGGGGGATATTGGCACTGTAGTTCTTGTGCATCAGGACGGAGCGGGATATGAGGTTGAATTTGCTGCATTAGATGGTGAAACGGTGGCAGTCGTTACTCTTGTTTCCAGACAAGTCCGCTCTGTTGCCAGACACGAGATCGCTCACGCCAGAATGGTTGCTGGCTAGGATATAAACAACGACTTTAATCCAACAAGAAAGGGACGGATTATGAAACGCTTGACATTGATCTTCTGTAGCGCATTGGCTGTTTGTGCCGTTCTTACCGGATGTTCTATCGACCAGCATGCAAAGATGCTCATCCAGCAGGATACGGGGCATGGAAAGCGGCAATACTGGGTACTTCCGCAATCCGAAAAAATGGTCAAAAGCGGGACAATCTTCGCCGCCAGGCTGTACACCATGCCCGACGGGACAAAGATCGACCTGTGGATTTATAAGGCATCGACGAAGACCAAAGGAGCCGGAACCGTGCTTTTCCTGCACGACGTGGGCGACAGCAAGGTTGCTTATATGCGAGTGGCGAGGAAGTTGGCGAAGAAGGGTTTTGACGTAGTGTTGACGGATCTACGCGCCCATGGCCGGAGTTCGGGAAAGATAACCACCTTCGGCGCATTGGAGAAGTATGACCAGAAACGCACCATCGACGAACTGTACAAGGAAAAACTCATCTCCGAACCGTTGTACGTTTTCGGCTTCGGCCTGGGCGGAGCGGTGGCGATACAATACGCCGCGATTGACCCGCGCGTCCGAGGCGTCATGGCAATGGCGCCGTACTGCGATATAGAGTCCATTTGCCGTAAGGCTTTCCCGATACTCGGCGATGAGGACATCCAGAAGGTACTTGTCCGCGCCGGCGAAACAGGAAAGTTCGACCCAGCCGACGCTTCCGCCCTGAAGGCGATTGCAACGGTCAGATGCCCCGTCCTGCTTGTACACGGAAAATTCGACATAACCGTTCCTTACGCACACAGCGAAGCCCTCCTGGCAGCAGCAGGCGGACCAAAGGAACTCGACTCCCAGCCGCTATTGAATCACGTCAGCATACATTTCAATCGATGGGACGAAATGGTCAAGGGAATCGAGAAGATCGCTTCGGGACAGGTGGGAAAGACGGACAAATGATGTCGGGACGGTTGGAGCGCACATCCTCATTTTACGTGCGGGCAACAGGTCCTTATCGTGTTTGGTATTAGAGAGGCATTGTCCGTTCTGGACCATCCGTGCCACAATCGCAATTGTTATTGAATGGTCCCGGCAAGGCGGGCCTGGTGGTAGGCGAGTCGCTGTTGCGGTGTCATCCTGGTAAAGTCCGGCAGGCCGTCGGGTTTGGTTGGCCAGGAGGTGTCGGTATCTGGCGGTGGGGCGGTAGAGGCCTCGACAGCGGTAGATTTTGCAGGCGTGCGAGGGATGCTTACGGCCCTTCCCGCCCCGCCATAACTCGCTATGCCGCTGGTCAGTTGCATGTCTTCTTCCAGCGACCTGTGCGGGCGAATACCCAATCCAGCCAGCACGCCGTGGTATGCCTTCGTTGCTTCTTCAGGGGCGATTTCACCGTCGGCGATCCAGCGCAGGAACTGGATGAATGAAAGTTGGTGCTCGGCATTGTTAATCTTCCTGCCGAAAAGAGCGGCCCGCGCGCCGTGTGCCTTTGCTTCGGCGAGGAGTTTGAAAGCGTCGTATGTAGTCCCTGCCGAGCCGCCGAGGATGCCCGGCACGAGGTGCGGGTCGTATTTGGCGAGTTCTTCCATAGCCGCCGGTCCGGGATAGGGGATTTTCAGGAACAAAGGTCTTGCCGACGAAGGCACTCCCGCCAATGCGCGAGCGATCATGTCATTGAGGAATCCGCCTATCTGCTCAGGCGGGATGGGATTGACCATTGCGTTGGGCGTGAAGACTTCCAGAAAATGGCGAAAGCCTCTTTGTTCCGCCTCGATGCGGAAGGCTTTGTATGCTTCGAGCATTTCGCGGTCGAGATTGACGTCGTTGTTGAATGTCATGCTGAACAGGCCGAGGTTCGCGCCAAGGTGGCGGTCCTCAATATCGCAGCCAACCTGACCGCACTGTGCGTGGTCCAGCAGGGCCGTGCGGAAAGGCCTGGCGGGGACCTGCGGATAGGACGCTCCGCGCGCGACGTGAATGTCGGTAGTGTCGTTGGCGCGGATGGCGGGCGTAACGTCCGAACCGTCGAATATGCGCTCGCGGATTGTCAGTATCTCGTTCGACGAGACCGACATGAGCATAATATCCACCAGCCCCTGGCGAACGTTCCGTCGGATGTGGTCGCGGTACTCGTCCAGCGAGCGGAACCGACCGTCGTCGTGTTCGGGGCTTTTGCCCGGTGCAGCCATACCGAAGGCCATGTCCGCATCCTTGGCGTCGGCGAGAATGAATGCGTTACAATTCGGGTCCGAATGAATCTCCGCGAGTTTTTTATCCAGCGATTTCATAGTTAGCACTCAGCAATCAGCGTTCAGCATTAAACATTCAGTTGGGTGCCATGCCTTCACGCACAGCGAAGCGGAGCGTGTAGGCATGTTTTTGCCGGACGACATGTTTACACCCTTCGCTTCGCTACGGGCGAAAACATGGCACCCAACATTATTGTTGTTACGGTCCACCGGATGCCTGTACGAGTTTATCGGTTATAACCTGTACGAGTCGTTCGATTTCGTCTTCCATTGCTCGTTTGCGTGCGGTATCGGAACTGGAGCCAAGCCCTTCATCGCCGGGTATATTCCGCCCGGCGACTATGGCTGGGAAGGTCCCGGACGATACCGGCGTCGGCTGGGGCTGACCCGCCTGCGAGGGCGTTCCGGCGATACCGTTACCGTGGCCATGACCGTCGGCGTCGGGCGTGTGCTGTGGGATGGCGACCGTCGAAAAACCACGCAGAAATTCATCGCTGCCGGCCAGTACGCATGCCTCCGGATTGGTTTCATGCGTTTGCAGACATTCAAGCCGGGGATCGGAAATGCCCATCCCCTCCTTTATATCGAGCAACTCGCGGACCTTGGTTTCGGGCAACGAGCGAATCTTGCCGATCTGTTTGGACAACAACAGGATATTGCAGTACATATCCAGCGTTTCGATGTGGAAATATGCCTGCTGGAGGTCCTTATCGCAGGTTACCACTCCGTGATTGGCGAGGATGATCGTGTTTGCGTTGTTTTTCAGATGTGGCAGGATGGTCTCAGCCAGGCTTTTACTGCCGGGGGTGTCATATGCCGCTATCGGCACCTGACCGATGAATATTTCCACCTCCGGCAGTATTCCTGACGGTAAGTCCACTCCGGCGACCGCAAAGGCAGTCGCATGGGGAGGATGGGCATGGCAGACGGCGTTTATTTTCGGTATCTCGTGGTAGATTTCCAGGTGCAGCAGTATCTCGGATGTTCTCGGCTTAGGCCCGGCCAGTTGTTTGCCCTTATCGTCCACCGTTGCGATGTCGGCGGGTTTCAGGAAGCCTTTGGATACGCCGGTCGGCGTGCAGAGGAATCTCCCGTCGCCGAGTCGGAAGGATATATTTCCGTCATTGGCAGCCACGAAGCCGTGATCATACATCCGCTTTCCGACGTCGCATATCTGCTGCTTGATCTGCCATTCGTTGACCATCATTTGTCCCCTTCAAGAACGGGTCGAAAGTTGACGGTATCCAGTATGCAGGCGTTATAGGCGTCGTATGGTACTTTCGTAGGCCAGAATGGTGCTGTGGCTTCGCGTCCCTCGACCAGTCCGACCATGTTGCCGACGCCCGCGCCCAGGCAGTCGTACATAACGAGCGTCTCGTCGTTGCCCTCGTTATCGCCGAGAAGCGAGCCGCGATTGAACGTCCGAACAATCAGGAAACTGCCCGGAACGACTTCGCTCATTGAGCGGTTCAGTGTTACATTGCCTATGACCTTGGCGATACGCATTTATGACCTCTCCTCCCTTCCAATCGCTTCCAGAAGATCGCCGGAAGAAACGCCGGCGCGATTGTTTGTAAATATGCGGATCATTATGCACATCTCGTGGAACGTCGAGAAGGCATGTTCGAGTATAAGGACGTTTGCCCCGAAGTGGCGAATACCGGCCTGGACGCTTCCGAGGCGCGTGCCCTGGACGGCTCGGATACCATTAATCTTATTAGCCAGAACCATC
>DAOVLV010000185.1 GCA_030631085.1 Planctomycetales bacterium
CGTTTGGGAATCCGGCGCTGACGGCGAAATCGGCGAGGTGAAGCATCCGCCTCTGGCCGATTGGTCGGCTTTAGACAGCCTGACGCCGCCATGGGAAATACTCCGGAAAGCCGACTGGGACGCGGTCAATCACGCACAGGAAAAAAATCTGGCTGGTGAGCAGAAGTTCATGCTCACCGGCACCGGCATCAGACCGTTCACGACTGTCAGGCCGTTCGAGAGGATGCAATTTCTCCGTGGGGCGGAAAAACTTTACCTCGACCTGGGATACGGTTCATCCGAAGTCTTCCGTCTGCGCGACATGCTGCACGAATTTTACATCGAAGAATTAAAAGGCTGGTTGAAGACCGACTGCGACGGAATATGTTTCATGGACGACTGGGGTTCGCAGACTTCGCTGCTGATCAGCCCGGCGATGTGGCGGGATTTGTTCAAACCGTTGTACAAGGACTACTGCGACATAATCCATTCGGCAGGCAAGAAAGTTTTCTTCCACTGCGACGGACACATACTCGATCTCTTCGAGGAGTTCATAGACCTTGGTATTGACGCGATTAATAGCCAGTTGTTCTGCATGGACATCGAGGAGATAGGGCGGATTTGCAAGGGGCGGATTACTCTATGGGGCGAGATAGACCGTCAGTACGTTTTGTCCTCTGGCTCGGTTCAGGACGTTTTCAAGGCCGTTGGCAGGGTCCGCCGGGCGATCGACGACGGCGCCGGCGGCGTAATCGCGCAATGTGAATGGGGAACTCGTAATCCCTCGGAAAATATCCGTGCGGTATTCGAGGCCTGGGACGCGCCTGTAGAGCAACTACCGTAATGGCTCTGCACAACTTATTTATTGACTCTTTCAACTGCGGCGATATAATTGATTAGACAATTGTCCTGACTGGGCATGCAGGTTGTAGCGGAGCGAAAACTCGCTGCGGCGAGTGATAAGAGGATACGATGCGGACGCTTTGGGACGATATACCGGTTCTGGTCTTTCCCGCCAAAGATGCAGAGCGCGTCCGCGCAGGCATTATTGCTATCGTAATAGTACCCTGCGTGCCTTAGGGCAGGTGCGGCGGACTTTTTTTGTCCCAGGCCCTGAGGCTTTGAAGGCTTCAGGGCCTTTTCTTTTACCACGAATTACACGAATTACACGAAAGTAAAAGAAGCAAAAGAGGTGGCCACGCAGATTGTCTCTTATTTGTTGTTTTAAAAAATTCGTGTAATTCGTGTAATTCGTGGACAATATCTTTTCAATCCGGTGAAAAACCATGAACGACAAAAAAACAAGAATAGAAATCTATGACACGACGCTTCGGGACGGTGTGCAGGCTGAAGGGGTTTGGCTGTCGCTTGAGGACAAACTCCTGATAGTCGAGAAACTCGACACTCTGGGCGTTGATTACATCGAAGGCGGATACCCGCTGTCCAATCCGAAGGACGAGGCCTTCTTTGCCAAAGTCCGTAAGCGTCCGCCTGCCCGAGCGAAAATCGTAGCCTTCGGTATGACTCGCCGAAAAGGCACACAAGCCGACGACGACAAAGGCATCAAGGCGCTGCTGGACAGCGAAGCGCCGGTCGTTACGATCGTCGGAAAGAGTTGGGGCCTGCACGTCGAGAAGGTCATTCGCGTCTCGCCGGCCGAAAATCTGAAGATGATCTCCGAGTCACTGGCGGCGATTGCCAAGGCGGGACGGGAGGTATTCTTCGATGCCGAACACTTTTTCGACGGATACCGCGCCGATTCCGAATATGCAATCAAGACTCTTGAATCCGCCGTTTCCGGTGGCGCGGTGCGGCTGGTGCTGTGCGATACCAACGGCGGATCGCTACCGGAGTTTATAGGCCAGGTTGTCGAAGACGTCCGGCAGAGATTTCCCGATGTCGTCATCGGTATCCACTGCCACAACGACGCCGGTCTGGGCGTCGCCAATACGCTTTCAGCCGTGGCTGCGGGGGCAAGGCATGTGCAGGGGACGATTAACGGTATCGGCGAACGCTGCGGAAATACGGACCTGATGAGTATCGTCCCGAACCTCGTCTTCAAGTGCGGATATGAATGCCTGGCTACCGGTGCGATGCAGAGGCTGACCGAGGTCAGCCGATACTTCAGCGAGATCGCCAATCTTCCGCTCCAGGACAATCAGCCTTTTGTCGGACTATCAGCCT
Source organism: Planctomycetales bacterium (assembly GCA_030631085.1). GTDB lineage: Bacteria > Planctomycetota > Phycisphaerae > SM23-33 > SM23-33 > JAUWNJ01. Next base: position 2,164 of record DAOVLV010000185.1, read on the forward strand.
TTGCGCACAAGGGCGGAATGCACGTCCACGCCGTCCGCGCAAGCACCGTCACTTACGAACACATAGACCCCGCCAAGGTCGGAAATTCCCGGCGGATACTCATCAGCGAATTGGCCGGCGCTACCAGCGTCGCAATCAAAGCCGATAAAAAATTCAATATCGACCACGACAAAGACTTCCAGAGAAAGGTCATCCTCGCCGTTCAGGAAATGGAAAATCAGGGTTATCAGTTTGAGGCCGCAGAGGCGAGTTTCGACCTGGTGGTCCGAAAAATCCTCGGCGGAAAATGGTATCGCCGATTCTGGGAACTCGACCACTACCGTTGCGTGATTCTCCAAATCGGCCAGAATCCGACAAGCACAGAGGCCATCGTCAAACTGAATATCGACGGTAAACCCGTCCACACGGTCTCCGAAGGCGACGGCCCGGTCAACGCGCTCGACGGGGCGATCCGACAGGCCCTGCTGCCGCATTATCCGTCAATCGATAAATTGCAACTAATCGACTACAAGGTCCGAGTGGTCAACCCGAAGGCAGGAACCGCCGCCAAGGTTCGCGTGGTCATCGAGTTCCACGACGACGACTGCGGATACTTCGGAACCGTCGGCGTGAACGAAAATATCATCCAGGCGTCATGGAAAGCGCTGACCGAAGCGATAGAATACAAACTGCTGAACGAATCCGAAAAGTAATGCAGGTAGGCTGGGTCGAGCAACACGTAGTGTCCCTACGGGAAGCGAGGCCCACCTTGCTGGGCATTGAAAGGTGGGCCTACCGGCCTAGCCTACAAGATAAAAAAGAAGCGACAATGGAAAAGAATTACGAACCTAAACAAGTCGAATCAATCATTTATAAGCGATGGACCGATGCCGGCGCCTTTGGGGCCGATGCCGCCGGGGGAGCGAATACTTACTGTATCGTCATCCCCCCGCCGAATGTAACCGCCCCGCTTCACCTCGGCCATGCGCTCAATAACACGCTTCAGGATATTCTCATCCGCTACAAGCGAATGACCGGAGCCGAGACGCTCTGGATGCCAGGCTGCGACCATGCCGGAATCGCCACGCAGACCGTCGTGGAAAAACGTATCCTGGCTCAAGAGGGCAAACGACGAACCGATTTCGCCCGCGATGAATTCATCGCACGCATCCAGGCTTGGAAAGACCAATATGAGTCCCAGATTATCGCCCAACTCAAAGCTATGGGCTGCTCGTGCGACTGGGATCGAGCGCGGTTCACAATGGACGAAGTCTGCGCCAGGTCAGTCCGCGAAGCCTTCTTCAAACTCTTCGCCGACGGGCTTATCTATCGCGGCAAGCGGCTGGTCAACTGGGACCCCGCCACACAAACCGTTCTGGCCGACGACGAAGTCGAACACGAAACCGTTGCCGGGCATTTCTGGTATATGAAATATCCGCTGGCCGAATCTGTTGAGGTCCGTAGCACGGGCGTCTCGCCCGTGCAGCCCGACACGGGCGAGACGCCCGTGCTACGATACATTACCATCGCCACGACGCGCCCGGAGACGATGCTCGGCGATACTGCTGTGGCTATGAACCCCGCCGACCCGCGAGCCAAGGCGCTCATCGGTAAAAATGTCCGCCTGCCACTGGTCGGGCGAATCATTCCTATCATCGCCGACGAACATGTCGTCTTACCCGATCCCGAAAGCGACGATGAGAAGGCCCGCTTCTCCACCGGCTTCCTGAAGGTTACACCCGCCCACGACCCGGACGACTGGCAGATCGGCCAACGCCACGATCTGCCGATTATCAACGTCATGGCCCCCGATGGGACCATCAGCGACAAATTTGGCTGGGACGATGCCGCCGGTAGCGACGCTGAGCAACTGCTCGGAATGGACCGTTTCGAGGCCCGCGAAGCCATCGTCGAATGGTTCCGAACGGAAAACCTCCTCGAAGAAGTCCGCGAATATACGCACGAAGTAGGCCACAGCTACCGCTCGCACGTGCCCATCGAACCATACCTGTCAGACCAGTGGTACATAGCCGTTAAGAAACCAATTTCCAATTTCCAATTTCCAATTTCCAATTTGGAAAAGAAGAATCTGACCGAACAGAAAGACGGCGGAACGTACATTAAGGACACCGATGTCCCGGTCAATTCTCTTGCTGGTCTGGCGCTTGCGCCCCTGCTCGAAGGGAAAGTCAAATTCACGCCGGAGCGATATGCAAAGACCTATCAGAGTTGGCTTGAAAACCTCCGCGATTGGCCAATCTCCCGACAACTCTGGTGGGGGCATCGGATTCCCGTGTGGCGATTGGCGATCAATTACAACAAAAGCATGATGAACCCAGATATCCCAAATACCGAGGAGCAGCATAGCGATTTCTTCAACAGGTTCCGCGGTGTATTCAATGAGTTGGCGGAACGTGCTGGACTTAAGAATAGATACCGATTCTATAGAAAGCCCGGTGAGTTGGTTAATCTCTATGTTTGTTCTGAAGATGAGGATTCTGACAAATTACTTTTATCTCTCAAGAATTTCTACGATAGTTATAAATCTCAAAAAGTCGAACCCGGTAAAAAAATTGGTTTCGTTCTTACAACACTGCCCAATTTCCCGGAGTGCACCGAACTTGCGTATGAACTCAACAAGTTCCTTTTAGGTTCCATAACTTGCGACCCCGATGTTCTTGACACTTGGTTCTCATCTGCACTCTGGCCGATTTCTACTATGGGTTGGCCTGAGGAGACTGACCTGCTCAATGCGTTTTATCCGACTGATTTGCTGTGCACTGCGCGTGAGATTATTACGTTATGGGTCAGCCGGATGGTGATGTTCGGGCAGTATTTTCGGGGCGATATTCCATTTTCGCAGGTGTACATACACGCGATGATCCAGGACGGTTCGGGGCGGAAAATGTCCAAAAGCCTCGGCAACGGGATCGACCC
>DAOVLV010000269.1 GCA_030631085.1 Planctomycetales bacterium
CCTGCCAAACGGAAAACACCGACGCAACTTCTGCTTCGTGCACCCGCAGGACGGGCGCGGCGGATACTGGGTCCTGTTCGACGAGGTGGACGCCGACAAGCCGTCAAGCAAGGTCAACGTCGCACTGCACCCCAACTCGGACAAATGTTCCACTGCCTCCGACAAACAGGAATACAAATGGAAGATCGGTCCGTTCACGTACAGCGGCCACGACGTGTTCGTAAGCGTCTTTCTCGGCACGCCGCCGACTTCGGTGTCTATCAAGCCCGGCCTGCTGGCCAACATGGGCGGCGAGAAGAACTGTTTCGTCGGTAAATATCTCTACTCGACCTACGAGACCGACAGTAAGGGCAAGCGGAATATCGTAACGGTAATCTTCCCGTACGATGCGACACACCCCAAGGCCAGAATGACCAGGATTTCCGACAAGGATTACACCGGCGCGAAGGTCCTTCTCGGAGGCCGCGTGATTGATGTGGCGATCGAGTCTTCCGGGGAAAAAGCCGTTGAATGCGACGGGGTTTCATTCAGGGGATTAGCGGCCCTGTACCGCCTCAAGGGTAAGGCTAACGCCTTCTACTTCGTGCGGAAGGGCAAGTCTTTCAACGACGGGGCCAAACCTCGCCGCGGCTTCGAGTCGAATAAGGACGTGAGCGTTTATGTCAAAGGCAAGCAAGGCAGAATTATCTCGCCCGGTGCGGAAATTACCTTCTACTGTCCCGGCATCACGGGCGTGCTCCTGAACGGCAAAGCAGCGCCAATCCTGGGTTCGGGCAGAGGTTGGATAAAGGTCGCAATGGGCAAAGGAACTTTCAATCTCGGACTCAAGACCGGAACTTAAACAGGAGACGGGAAGATGAAAAGAAAGTCATTTGGATATAAAGGTTTAATTTCGTGGCTGTCAGTTATCGCTTTCTCTGCTCTACTGATGGCCTCGTGTTCACCACGGGAAAAGCAGGGGCTTGTCGCCTGCTGGAGGTTTGAGGAAGGAAAGGGAGACAGGCTTCTCGACACCTCCGGCCGCGGCAATCACGGCACAATCCGCGGGGCAACGTGGGCAAAGGGCAGGGTGGGCGGAGGTCTGAAATTTGACGGTGTGGACGACTATGTGGTGGTTCCCAAGTCGGCCAGTCTCAACAGCATAACCAAAGAAATCACCTTGATGTGCTGGATAAAGACCCCTCTTACAGGAAGGTACACCATACTGGAAAGGTGGCTTTGTGAGGATGAATCATTGCAGCGCTGCCTTGAACTGGATGTGGATTCTGAAGGGAAATGTGTCCATTTTGCGCTCTCTCCCACCGGCGACCCTGGAACGTGGCACAGTTACTCCGAGGCCATACCGGCCAATAAGTGGGTGCACATCGCCGCCACCTCTAATGGCCGGGCTATGAGAGTCTATGTCAATGGTCAGCCGGACCCTTCTTCCTCCACGCCTGAGGCCCAGCGGATACATCAATCTACATCGGATTTACACATCGGGGCCTGGCGCTCGAAAATCGACAAATGGGTATACTTCTTCAAAGGCGGCATGGACGAGATAAAAATCTATTCCCGCGCACTGCCCCATGAAGAAATACTGAATGACTATAAGGCTGGGAGTCCGAAGGGCACAATTACCGGCAGGATTACTGATACAAACGGCAAGCCGATAAGAAAGGCGAAGATCAGGGTTGGATTGTTCCGGACTACCACGGATAGAGAAGGAAGACACAAAATTGTTGTCCCGGCCGAGACTTACGAGGTAGTTGTTTCCAGGAAGGGCTATCAAAGAAAAGTGAAAGCCGATTTTGTGGTCAGAGAGGGCAAGGCTGCGGGGATGAATGTTTCGCTTACCGAGGATAACACTGCTCCTTCCATATCAGAAGTGAAAATAAAGGACGCCGAGGATGTAAGCACGGCTGTCGGTTGGCGAACGGATGAGGCGTGCACCGGCAAAGTCAAATATGGCACGTCTTCACGAAAGTATGACAAGGTGGCAGAAGACCTTTCGTATATGAAATCCCACCGGATAACCCTGGTCGGACTCACTCCAAATACAAAATACTATTTTACAGTGGAAAGCGAAGACAAAGGCGAAAACACCTCAAAAAGCAAAGAACAGACCTTTTCCACACTGGCAATGGACAATCCTGATCTAGTCGCGCGGAGGATGGCCCAATCAATGAAAATCCTGCTGAAACGCCTGGACCTGGATCGTCCGGGTCTTGAGAAGGTCAAGGCCTCCGCCGCCGACCCGGCCAAGGCTGCCAAGGAACTTCTGGCCTACTACCGCGCGCGAAAATCGGTCAAGCATTTCATAGACCGCACCGACAGGGTCAAATCGCGCGGCAAATACGCCAGCGCCGGCAATATGAAGACCGCCGACAATGCCCTGAAGCACATTTTCGTCAGTTTCAGCGCCTATCCGCCGCACTTCTGCGGCAAGGACATCGACTGGTCCAGCAGCCCTGTGCCGGACATAGAGTGGCTCGTGCACTTACATCAGATGAACTGGTGGCCACGCATGGCCAAGGCCTACTGGCACACAGGCGATGAGAAATACGCCCGCGAATGGTGCTTCCAGTTAGCCGATTGGGTTCGCAAGAACCCGCGCGACCGGAAACATCACTATGCCTGGCGTCGGATTGAGGCGGGCGGCAGGGGAATCTCCTGGACGGGAATATTTCAGCATTTCCTGGACTCACCGTCCTTTACACCCGATGTGCTGGTGATCTTCCTGAACAGTTGCCATGACCATGCCTCTTACCTGACCCAGGAACAATTCACCCCCAACAACCACGGCCAGACGGAGGCTCTCGGCGTCGAGTTTCTGGCCATAACCTTCCCGGAGTTCAAGGAAGCGAAAAAGTGGCGCGACAAGGCCCTGGAGCACATGAAGGCCGAAACCAAACGGCAGGTACGCGACGACGGGCATCAGGTCGAGCAGACCCTCGGCTACCATACCGGATGTCTCGGCAGGTTCGCGCGTGCCTATGAATTTGCAAGGATAAACGGGCTGGGAGGCGCCTTCGGCGACCAGTACCACAGGCGAATGGAAAAAATGGCGGAGGTGTTGATGAAGTTGGGCTTCCCGGACGGTACGAGCGCCCAGTTCGGCGACACTTCCAGCAGCGTCAATGTCCGACGGAGTCTGAAGAAATGGGCCGGCGTTTTCGGGCGAAAGGATTTCCTTTACGTCGCCACAGCCGGTAAGGAAGGCACAAAGCCAAAACAGACCGCCTACGCCTTGACCGACAGCGGCTTTTATTCGATGCGCAGCGGCTGGGACGAAAACGCTGTCTGCCTGGTGCTCAAGTGCGGGCCGGGGCCTTACTGGCATTGCCAGCGAGACAACGGCACGTTTGAATTGTTTGCCGGTGGAAGGCGACTGACGCCCGATTCGGGCACTTACATCTACAGCGGCGACCCGGCTGGGCGGGCGTGGTTCCGGCAAACTCGCGTCCACCAGACACTCACGCTTGACGGGAAAAATAGCGCCTACAAGCCGGCCCTGCGCCTTTGGAAACCCGGGAAAGACCTTGACGTATTGGTTGTTGAGAACGGCAGTTACAAGAACCTCACGCACCGCCGGGCCGTCATGTTCGTAAAGAAGAAGTTCTTCGTCCTCGTTGACGAGGCCATCGGTAAGGCAGAGGGTAACGTGGATTTGCATTTCCAACTCGCTCCCAGTCAGGTTGTGTTTGACAGGGCCTTGCCTTCGGTTCGCACCGATTGCAAGAAGGGTTCCAACGTTCTGATCCGCGGCTTGGCGCAGGAGGCGATGGTCTTGCGGAAGGAAAAGGGTCAGGTCTCATTCAAGTACGGAGAAAAACAGCCTCGTCCAGCCTTCCGCTTCCGCATCAATAAGACGTCGGGAACCGCGGCGGTAAGATTCGTTACGCTCGTCGTGCCGTATGAAGGGACGTGCCCTGAAACGAAGGTTTCGCTGGTCGGCTCACCCGC
>DAOVLV010000314.1 GCA_030631085.1 Planctomycetales bacterium
CCACACCCTCCGCCACTTCCGGGAGGTTCTATATTCGCCGCTGCTGGACCGCAGGCGCTATGATGCCTGGGCCGCCGATGGTGAGCACTCCTTTGATTATCGCGTTACTGAAAAGGTCAAAGCAATACTACAACAGCACCGTCCCGTGCCACTGGAGGAGAAAGTCCTCCGCCGACTGGATGGTGTTACCTTACCAGCCGGTAACAAAGAGTCGAAAACGCCTGATCAGTAACCCGTATTCGGTAAGGCGGACAAAGGCTGCCGCCGCCGAAGCAATGTTCGAACTCACCGGCGGAATGAAACTACACGGTATGAATGAATTGATGTAGTGGTCAGTAGTCGGAAAAAAAAGATAACATACGCATCAGTGTCGTTTTTTCTTTTCCTGACTACCGACTACCGACTACGGATTACTAACATGGCTGGTTATTCCAAAACAATCGAGCGTCTGATAAGCGAACTTGGCAATCTACCCGGTATAGGCCCGCGATCGGCTGAGCGTATCGCGTTTTACATACTCAAAACCGACGATAAAGGCGCTTTCGCTCTGTCCGACGCCATCCGCGACGTCAAGACTAACATCCGCGCGTGCAGCGTCTGCTTCAACCTGGCTGAAGGCGAGTTGTGCGGCGTATGCGCCGATCCGCGCCGCGACAAATCGACAATTTGCGTAGTCGAGCAGCCTAAGGATCTATTGGCCCTGGAGGCGACCGGCGCGTATCGCGGGGTTTATCATGTCCTGATGGGGCACGTCGCGCCGATGGAAGGCATCGAGCCGGAAGATTTGACAATCGCCGCGCTGGTCGAGCGCGTGCGGGCAGGCGATATCGAAGAGGTGCTGCTTGCGACGAATCCCGACGTCGCCGGCGACGGAACATCCCTTCACGTCGCAGCCGCTCTTGAGGGCACGGGCGTAAAGATTACCCGCCTGGCAAGAGGCTTACCGGCAGGCGGACAGATCGAATACGCAAACAAGAGCATCCTCACCGACGCCATAACCCAACGCCGGAAAATGTGAGGCTGGGTGCGTAGCTTGATATAATACCCAAAGGGAGATAACGTACCTTTTTATTGTTGGCGACTCATACACAAGGAATCTCTCCGATGCCGGGGATCGAGTTCAATCAGATTTACAATATGGATTGTGTCGAGGGTATGCGAGGCCTCCCGGCCGAGTCGATAGACCTGGTAATCACTGACCCGCCGTTCGCGATTAACTTCAAGGCACACAGGGCGAATTATAATCGCACGCAATCTCGCGTGATGACGGGTTACAATGAAATACATGCCGACGACTACGGTGAGTTCACCTTACGCTGGATGGAGGAAGTCCGTCGCGTACTGAAGGATTCCGGAAGTATGTTTATCTTTTCCGGCTGGAACAATCTCAAGGACATTCTTGTCGCCATAGACGATCTCGAGTTTGTTACCGTCAATCACATTATCTGGAAATACCAGTTTGGCGTTGTGTGCAAACGTAAATTCGTTACCTCCCACTACCACTGCCTGTTCGTATGCAAGGACGATTTAAAGAGGAAGTTCTTCAACAGCGCTCGATTTACAAAGGAAATCCGAACAGAAAACGGCGGAAGCCGACGGTATCAGGATATGGAGGATGTTTGGAATATAAAAAGAGAATACTGGCACGGGGACAAGAAAACACCGACGAAACTGCCGTCTGAACTTATCGAAAAAATCCTTCTTTATGCAAGCGAAGAAGGGGACGTTGTACTGGACCCGTTTCTCGGTTCCGGGCAAGTGGCCGTAGTAAGCAATATGCTTCGTCGGCAGTATGTCGGATTTGAGATTGTAGAGGAATACCACGATTTTGCCAGGGAACGGCTCGATAAAGGCGTCTATCGCATAGGGGACGATGGTTCGGTCCCAGTCCAGGAGAGCATGTCTCTGTTCGGAGAGATGATTTGAGTTTTATTGATACGGCCAAACGTGTCGCGAAAATATTGAGAACCGGCATCCCGAAAGAATGGGACGGCAGGAAATGTATAACGGAGATGCGGGATAAAGGTGGCCGGCACTGGAAACAAATGGAATGGATGGGGTTCTATTTCCAGTTTGCTTGTGAAACCCAATTGGCAAAGATTATGGAGATTCCAGGCCCAAAGTTTGGGCATGTGGAATTTGACGGTTTTTGTGAGATCCCCTGGGACTTCAAAGCGCATGCGATGAATACCAGCAGCCATAAGGTTATTGTCAACGGTAGCGAGGCAGTGGCAAGGGCCATTAAGGAATACGATGCTGTGGGGTTGATTCTTGCTATGGGGGAGGTTGTCTATAACGATGAAGATAAAACATTCCAGGCGTGGCACGAAAAAGTCAAAGGTGGGGAATCGAATTACACTCGTGCTCGTAAAAAACGTGGGGCGCGGCCAAGGCGACGAAAGGTTTCATTTGATCTTCAGCAGATTTCTTTTATCCGGCTTACAGATGAGACGTTGATAAAATGCGGCTCATTCCAAGAGGGGTTCCGCAATTCCGACGGTAGCCCACGACGCCCGAAAATCCTCATTGACCTCGAAAAACTGGATGAAGAAACCGTACACTTCGTGGAGTTTTGATCGCAAGACCGGGGAAATGGAGAATCGCCATGAAAGGATTGATTGGGCTGTTTTCGATATTGGTTGTGGCCGGTTCGGTTTTTGCCGTTACGCCGGCGGAGATCAAGGCACTGCGGAAAGTGCGCAAGATCGACAAGAACCGTGTCGAGTTTCTCTATCAGTTCGAGGATGAATATGTAACGCTTGCTGCGCAGGCTGCCGGTCATGGCAGCGAGGCGGCCAGGGCGTGGGCGAAATTCGATAAAAAAACCAAGGCAGTGGCCGTCCTTGCCCGCTCGCCCTTCGGCGGCGGCGAATCGGTGAAAAGTTATTGGCCTATCGGCGTTAAGAGCGAACTGCTGAAAAACGTTGTCGAACCGTTGAAAAAGGCGGGGATAAAAAAAGTCGTTCTTACCGATATGCCCGAAGAAGAAGGCAAGAACGGCGGCTCTGTAAAAAAAACAAGTCCCAAAGCGGGTTTCCCGGAGGGTTGCGAATTTGTCCTGGTGATAGGTTTTCACCATGAGCCGGTTCCGCATCGTGGCTCCCGACGTACGGTCGTCGGCAAGGTGGTTTATTCCCGTTCCAGCCGGGTCAATGCGTGGGCGATCCTGTTCCACGCTCCGACGGCGACAGCGTTCTGGTGCGCCACGGCCACAGCCAGCGTCGATCACCGCGACGTGAACGACCCGCTTAACACCGCAGCCGAGAGGGCGGTGGCGGCATTGGACTTCACTGGTATCAGCGTCGATAACATCCCCGGATACATCAAAAAACTGGCCGAACCCGAAGATTTTAACGCGCTTGATATAGCCGCGACGCTTGCCCAGACGCAACGGGCCGATGCAGCAGAGGCAATAGTCCGGGCTGC
>DAOVLV010000306.1 GCA_030631085.1 Planctomycetales bacterium
AATCATCACGGGCGGAAAGCAGAACCGGACGTTGACGACCGATGCGCTGCTTGGGCCTGATTCGGTTACGGTGTTGCCGGTCTATTGCGTCCAACGCGGGCGCTGGGCTGGGAAGAAGCGTTTCTCCGCCGGAACAATGGCACCCCAGGGCGTGCGGGAAAAGGCCGCTCAAAAAGCCGGTCAAAGCGAGGTTTGGTCCGAGGTCGCTCGCGCCAACCGGCGCCTCAAATCCACCGACGCCAGCGGCGACCTGGCAGTGGCCATGGTCAAACCAGAAAATATCAAACGCATGAAGAAACTTCGCAACAAGATCGTTCCGAAACTACCGAAAAATTGTGTCGGAATTGTCGTAGCGAAGGACAAACGCATCATCGGCGCTGACCTGTTCAACTCGCCCGAACTGTTCGCGGCCATGCGCGAGAAGGTCCTCGACGCTTATCTCAGCCAGTACAGCCGGAAAGAACTGGCAGTGGGGCCAAGGGGCGGCCTTCTCGTCCCCCGGCCTAGCCAGGACGACGTCCGCAAATATCTCCAGGCGTGCTACAAGTCCCGCTTCACGCCGGGCGCAATGCGCGGCGTCGGCAGGATTTTCAACATCAGCGGAACGCGCTTCGGCCAAACGCTGACGTATGCACGGGTTCACATCAGAACCTACGAGGTACGTATCGAAATCGAGGATGCCAGCCTGAATTTCGGATACATGGTCCACACGTCACTGATGCAGAAGATCGTGCCGGTCAAACCAAAGGTCTCGCCCCCATCGCGCCGGCCCCAAGGCCGACGGTGAGAATTTGCACTCCCGAACCCAGGCCCGCGCACTGTGCTGCGCCGGCGAAGCCGCAAGCGGATGCGGAACCTTTTTGACGCTCACTGCTGACAAAGGCGACGTGAGCGGTTACCTTATCGGGTTCTATGTCCAACCAGAACGGATATTCCAAGCCCGATGAGGTGGTTTCAACGACGTGGATAACCGGAACTGTGCTGGCCGTCAGCCTGGCCGCCGGCGCCGGTGGTGCGCCGCTGGTGGGGGCATTGCGCGAGGGCGTACAGGAACAGTTCGCTCTGCCTTTCTGGGTAACAGGAGCAGGCGTGGGGGTTCTGGGTCTGGCGGCGGGGATTCTGGGGATGATCCTTACCCGTCGGCTACCCGGCGTCAGGAGGACGGGGTTATTTCGCGTCGGGCTGATTTTGTCGTTCCTGGCATTCGGGTTGTATTGCTTCATCCGGGGCGGCGATTTCTGGGCCATCGCCGGCCTGGCCGCCGGTTGGTTCATTATGTCACTGGGAAGGAGTTTCGCAGGCACCTCCAACGCCATCTTTGCCGACCTGTGGCATCATTCGCCTCACACCGGCGTTATCCTGCTGCACGCGATCAACTCCATAGGCAAGGTCATCGCGCCGGTGATGGTGTTGGTCATTGGCGCCGGATTGGGCGGAAACGCGCGGGTGTACGCGGTAATCTGGCTGGTACTGACGCTGGTTGTATTCACCTGGCCGAGGAAGGCGATCGCCCATCTGGACTGCACCGAGCAACACCAGCACGCCGAGGCGCGCAAGGGCGCCCCCGTTCTCCACAGCCCGCTGTTCTGGCTGGTGTGTCTCCAGTTCGCATTCATCGCCGGTAGCGAGGCCGGCGTAACCAGCACGCTGCCTTCGTTCATCGAAAGACACCGCCAAGGCATCTGGGGTTTGTCGGCTCGCGGCTTCTCGCAAGTGGTATTGGTGGTGATGTTGCTGGGAATTGTCGCAGGCCGGTTCGTGGCCTTGATCGCCTCCCGCCGGGCAGGAGAGCGGGGTATCATCAAGGTCTGTCTGGTATCCGCGGTTGCAGCGGTCCCGGCGGTTCTTCATCCCGCCCCGGCGGTGTTCCTGCCGTGCTTCTTCATACTGGGGATCACATTTTCGGCGACCTGGCCGGCCTTCTTCGCGCTGGCCGCCAGGCGCTTTCCAAACGATAAAACGATTTTGAGCATGGGCGCGACCATGTGCACGATAGCAGGGATCAATGGATTCATGCTCGTCGCCAGCCTCATCGGAAACAATCCCGCCAATCTACCGTGGGCGGTGCTGGCGTCGGCCGGGAGCATCGTCGTTTTCGCCGTATGCTTCTTCGCCCTGTCAATGCGCCGGTCTGCTTGACGTTAGAGTGGATATTACATTAACATCTTCGCACGGAGGGTTACTGAAATGGGTGCATCGACAAAACAGACCGGTAAGATAGACAAGTGGCTTGGTAATGGGCCTGAGGCTCTTCTGCGAAAAGCGGGTCTGCGCGAGGGGAATTGCGTTCTGGACCTCGGTTGCGGGCAGGGGCGATATGCAATACCGGCTGCACGTATCGTGGGTGATGCCGGATGGGTACATGCGGTCGATAAGGACAGGCAGAACCTCCGTGAAGTAAAATGCCAAGCCGCTAAAGAAGGGCTTCGCAACATCGACATGATCCACGTTCACGTCGCCCGGCATAGTGCGATTCCAATACGGGCCGGTACGATTGACGCGATCCTGATCTATGACGTGCTGCATGGATTCCCCGAAAAGGCGGAGCGGGACAATCTCCTGCGGCAGGTTCACAGGTTGCTCAGGCCCGGAGGCTTTCTCTCGTGCTGCCTGACGCACATGAGAGAGTTCGGGTGGACCTATAAAAAGACACTGGCAGAGATAACAGACGCCGGTTTTCAGCTTCGCCACCAGTTCAGACCCACGCTCGTTCACGCAGGCAAACTCGTCAGAGTGCGCATCTTCCAATTCGCAAAACCAGAATAACGTCCATGGGTATCCCGGACTATTCCACCGGTTTGAGTTTCGCCAGGAGAATCTTTGCGGCTTTGGTGGCGGGGTAATCTTCCAGTATTCCCTCCAGGATAACAACGGCCTTATCGTTCATCTTGTGTCGTAGATAGAGTCTCGCCAATTTGAGTTGCTGGTCGGCCTACTTTGCGCTGGTCGTCAAGCGTTTCCCAAACGATAAGACGGTCCTGAGCATAGGAGCAACCGTCTGCTCACTGGCCGGTATCAACGGATATATACTCACCGGAAGCCTCATCGGAAACAACCCGGCTTACCTGCCCGCCGCGGTGCTGGCGTCTGCCGGGAGCATCGCCCTCTTCGCCGTATGCTTCTTCGCCCTGTCGATGCGCCGGTCCAACCACTGACTGATTACCGCCGCCTGCGCTTCAGAATCCCCAGGCCACCGAGGGCCAGCAGCGACAGCGTTGCCGGTTCGGGAGCCGTTACCCAGCCGCTGTATTCCCCCGTCTCCCCGATACCCTGAACGTGCGCCGCAGTGGGGAAGGGGCCATGATCGCCGCCGCCCGGCGCGCTGAGGAAATCGAAGGAATGGGCCGTCAGCGAATCAATCCCCGTGATCGTGTACTCGACGGCATCGCCGGCGTCGAAACGTTTGCTCGTCCCGCCGCCCTTGGCAAAGGCAACCTCGATATCGAAGTAGCCGTCTCCGTCGGCCTTGAAGTTATCTACACCGGTGCTGATGACGGGATCATCGAAACTGCCCGTCGTGGTCGGCGAAGAGAACTG
>DAOVLV010000253.1 GCA_030631085.1 Planctomycetales bacterium
GGGTCGCCGGCCTTGAACTTCTTCTCAATATCCGCCCAAGTGTAGAGTTTGCCGTTAGGTGCCATCATGGTTGCGATTGTCAGTTTATCAGGCAGGACGATGTCCCTGGGCGCTGCGCCGATCGGGCCGGCGACGGACAGAGTTACATCGTCCACGTAAAATGTCGCGCCGGCGGTCATGTCGCGGTCCTTCTTGCCATAGACGAAGAACATCAACACAACCCGTTCGGCCTGGCCCTTGGTGGTGAAGGAACCGGCATAGCGCGTCCACTTGTCCGTCGGAAGCACACTTACTCCGGGGATGCTCCGGTCGCGCCCGCTACCGTCGGCCTTGAAACCCCAGGGCTTGACGCCGATCTTGCGGGTAAAACCCTTGCCCTTGATGTAGAAGGAGAAGTTGTACTTCGTATAGGGTTTGACGGGAATGGCCGCCGGACCGTTGTATCCGTCGGTCTGACCCGCCGCCAGACCCGTGACGGCTAATCCGTCTTTACCGAAGCCTGTAACTTTCAGGAATACGCTGTTCTTTCCGCTGTGGAAGACCTTATCGGTCGCGCCCATGTCGGCGGGGGTGTTATGGTATCGGCCCCATCCTTCCGGTAATTTTCCGGCGACCGCTTTTTCCGCGCCGGGATTGGGGGCAATGTTGAGCGCCTTTGAAGCATCGGCGGCAAGACAGGACGACACAAACACCAAAATCACAACGACCAACGCTATCGACAATACGCCCGTTATTCGTGCCATTGACATTTTGCATCTCCTTAAATTGTGTAACTATAAAAAACCGAAGCAACCGTCGGGGTTTTACCGCAAAGACACGAATCAATCAAGAGACAAAACCACTTTGAAATTACCGCATTTCACTTTTATTTGCGGATGCGACAAAAAACGGACAAAGGTAATCTGGATTTACGTCAAATGAGCAAAGCCGACGGATGTCCATCCGTCGGCATTACCTTATCGGGGGAACAACCGTTCCGTAGGGCGCGCACTCGCCGAACGATCAGAAATCTCCTTGACGGTTTCCGGAAGGACTGATAGGATAGGCTTTGTGGAAGATTTCCATAAAGATTGTTCCATCCCCGCCCGGTCAAGCAAAGGCCATCGGCGCGGCGCGCTGTCGGCGCTTCGGCGTCGTAACGCAGCCGGGCTGTTAAACCATCTTCGTACGAACGGTCCCTGCACACGCGTGGAATTCGCCCACGCTGCCGCACTGGATACAAAAACCGTTACAAACCTTGTGAATGTCCTGCTGAAGGAGCGATTAATCATATCCGACGGACTGGCGGACTCTTCCGGCGGCAGGCCCGCAGAACGCCTCACGCTCAATCCAAACGGGGCATACGCCGTCGGGGTCGATCTCGGCGCGAGAAGCCTGCGAACTGTGATAATCGGCCTGACCGGACAGGTAATCGCGATGACGGAAAACAAACTGCAAACTCCGAGCGATTCGGAGAAAATGTTGACGCAGATTACCGACGACATTCGCGCCACGATAAAACAGGCCAACCTGCGTTCGCGTCGCAGGCTCGTCGGTATCGGTTTCGCTTCTCCGGGATTTCTGGACCGCGAGGCGGGAGTCGCCCTGGAGGCGGTTCACATTCGCGGATGGAAGAACGTGCCGGTAGTCGAGCACCTCTCAAAAGCCTTCGGCCGGCGGGTGATTCTGGAAGAGGCCACCCGTGCGATGGCGCTCGGCGAATTATGGTTCGGACAGGGACGCCAGGAGAAAAACTTCGTCTGCCTGGACCTGGGATTCGGTATCGGCGCTGGAATCGTCAGCAACGGGAAACTGCATTACGGCGTCTCGGAGACCGGCGGCGAGATAGGCCATACCACGGTGAAGCGCCACGGTCTGCGGTGCCGCTGCGGCAAGCGGGGCTGCCTGGAGACGGTCGCTTCGGGCGAAGCAATAGGACGCCTGGCGAACCGTTCGTCGGCATCGGCTGTCGCCAAGGCTGCACGCACCGGCGACCGCACCGCGAAACGTGTTATTCGAGAGGCTGGAACGTACCTGGGCATAGCAGCGGCCAATCTTATCAACCTGCTGAATCCGGGCCTGCTTGTCCTCAACGGCGGGTTATGCCGGATGGGCGATTTGCTTCTGGAGCCGTTCACGCAATCGCTCAATCGCCACGCACTGAATCGGTCCCTGGCTGCGGCGAGAATCGAACTATCCGCCCTCGGAAACCGGGCAGGAGCAATGGGAGCAGCCACGCTGGCGCTGCGATCCTGCTTCGAATATGAAACAGCAATCAGCATTCAGCGGTCAGCAAAAGACCGGTAAGAAAATGCTGAACGCTATGATTGAAGAGTTATCATGAGCATAATTGACGCACATTGTTACCTTGGCGACGGCGTGTACATGAAGCGCAATTCAGGCGATCTCCTTGACGAGATGGACAGCCACGGCGTTTCACACGCTGTAGTTAACTCCACGGATCAGTATTCGGCTGTCTATAACCGCGAGGGGAACGATGAAATTATCCGAGCGGTCAGCGAGCATCCGGACCGCTTGACCGGTTTTGCTGTTGTCAATCCCTGGTATGGACAAAAGGGCGCCGATGAGTTGCGTCGCTGTATTGAGAGCGGCCTGCGCGGCCTTTCGCTCGACACCCGCCGGCAAGGTTGCTTTTTTACCGACACTATAGTCCGCCGGCTCATTCAACACGCCGCCGAATTGGAAATACCCGTCTATTGCCATACGGGAACGCCGATCCACGCCCTTCCTCTCGGGCTGATGGAGTTGGCATTGGATTTCCCGAAGGTTTCTTTCATCATGGGCAGCGGCGGATGGGCGGACGGATGGTACGACGCAGGCACAGCCGCAAAGACAGCCCCCAACATATTCATCGAAACCTCCTACTGTGCAATACCGCTGATAGCGAACGCCATTCGCCTTATCGGCGTTGAGCGGATTCTGTTCGGCTCTGATGCGCCGGGCAGTTCACTTGAGACAGAACTTTTAAAGATTCGCCTGTTGGACCTGGACGCTCGCGGCAGGGAAATGATTCTCGGCGACAACGCGGCGCGGCTTATTGGGATTCGGATATGATCCTCGACGGACATACACATTTGTTTTCGCAGTTTGGATTTCTCCGCGGTATGGACGCGGGTGAATTTGTGGACAAATTAAAGAGCCAGCGAGTCGATGGCGCAGTCGTAATGACCCTTGAAGGATTCACCAAAGATGACAGCCGGCTGTATAACGATCAACTCCACGCCGCGACCGAGCGGTATCCGGAATACCTCTGCGCTTTCGGGACGGTTCATCCCAGAGACGGGAGCGGGGCGATTTCGGAGATGCAGCGGTGCGTTAAGGAACTTGGAATGAAGGGATTCAAGTTCCACCCGTGGCTCCAGGCGTTCTGTGCGAGCGGGCGGGAGATGTTTCCGATTGTTCAGGAGGCTGTCGCGCTGGACGTGCCGCTGCTGTTTCACGACGGTACGCCCCCCTACTGCACCTCGCTTCAAATCGCTTACCTGGCCCGCTGTTTCCCGGAAGCCACGATAATCCTCGGCCATTCGGGTCTGAGAGATTACTGGCGCGAAGCGCTTTACGCTGCAATGGAATACGAGAATATCATCTTACAATTTTGCGGTACTCCGGATATTGCAATGCGAGAAATGATCAAACAGGTCGGGCCGGAGCGATGCATCTTCGGCTCGGACTTCCCGTTCCCCGGTGATAGTTGTATCGAACTGGCCGTCTCGCAAATAAAGAATCTTGATGTTTCAGACGCCGCTAAAGACGCTATCCTGGGGGAGAACCTTAAGAGGATACTCAATTTATGAATGACGCCGTTATAACCGCAGCCATGAAGGTGATTGATTTCCCTCAATACCCCGACCACGATTGCATCTGGGACGTATGCCGCGGGCCTGACGGAAAGATATATTTCTCGATAT
Source organism: Planctomycetales bacterium (assembly GCA_030631085.1). Classification (GTDB taxonomy): domain Bacteria; phylum Planctomycetota; class Phycisphaerae; order SM23-33; family SM23-33; genus JAUWNJ01. The sequence goes on from DAOVLV010000253.1 coordinate 3,909, forward strand.
GCAGCGAAGGCAAAGCCGCCGTCGCGCAACTAATGGTGCTCGATCCCAAAGATGATACTGTCAGGTGGATACTGGACGTGGGCGATCTTTCGGGCGACCCGATGAGGCCTGGCAAGATCCCGCAAAGTAAAATCCACACGACGATGTGCCCTGCCAACGACGGTATGTTGTACTTCGCAACACACTGCACCGCCCCGCCGCCCGGAGAAGACCTCTTTGAAAC
>DAOVLV010000022.1 GCA_030631085.1 Planctomycetales bacterium
CCGAACGCCCATGCTAGCACTAAAATATCCGGCACGTCTTTTTTACTCCTGAAAAGTTCCGGCTATGCTAACCGCTGACGACACAATAGAAAAGAGCGAGTCCATGAATTTTGTAAATTGGTAATTCGTAATTGGTAATTAGTAATTAGTAATTGGTAAAAAAACTGATACCTGATTACGAATTACGAATTACGAATTACTATTTACCAATTACCAATTACTGTTTTTTCGATTTCGGAGGCGTTATGATGCCGGTACTGAAGTTTTGTGAGCAGCAGGGGCTTTATGAGTGTGAAACTGTCTGGTAAATATCAGAAGAGATGGGTTCTTGTCGGCTTGTGCCTTTTCGGTGTGTTGCTGATGCTTCCACCGGCGGGCGGTGTGCGGGGGTTTTGTCGTCGTGCGGCTCGTCCCGTTCTGGTTCCGATGAGTATCTTCGGCTCGCATGTTACCGTGCATCTTCGTTCGCGTATGGACGAAATGACGGTATCGTCGTCGCCCGACGCCGATGAGCAGGCTCAGGCCCTTCGCGGGCAGATACTACTGATGCGGCAGATGATCGAAGACCAGCGCCGGGAAATTCGGACGCTCACGAAGTGGAACGGTACACTTGAAGGATTCAGGTGCCGGCTGCTTCCCGCGCGTGTTATCGCCGCTGATCCTTTGTCGCTGCGCAACCGCCGACTTGTCGGCGTCGGCAGTCGCAAGGGCGTCGGGCCTGGCGACCTTGTAACCACACGTCGGATAATTCACGAATCCGCCTCGCCGCTGCCGGACAAACTCACCGTCTTGGGACGAAATTACGTCGTCGGGTGCGTCAGTAACTCGTCGGCCTGTTCGGCGACGCTGACACTTGTAACGGATCCGCATTTTAAGGCTTCCGCCAAACTCTGGCGCATGGTCGAGCCGGGCGGGCAGCGGACTATTTTTCTGGCAGTCAAGACCGGTGGGGTGGAGAAGCGGACCTTCGAGCACAGCCGAACTTCTCCCGGACCTGAACCTGTTGGGAATCCCATTCCCGTCGAGGCAATCGGTAACGGGCGTGAAGTCGTGCTGGAGCATGTGCCTTTCAATCACAACGTGCGAGCCGGGGACATCCTTACGTCGGCCGGTTCGTCGGGCCTGTTTCCCCTGGGTTTGACCATAGGCCGAGTCAGTCGGGTTGAACGCGACAAAAACGACGCTCATTTCGTTATGGTGTTTGTGGAACCCCTTGCCGATTTGCAGCGACTTCAAAATGTGTATATCGTCCTTCCCGACGAACAGGTGGAGATGGGTCAATAGTAATGAGATGGTATCATTTTATAATCCTGGTGTTTGTCGCTGTGGTTGGCGTTGTCGTGCAATCGACGGCTGGGCAGTTGTTGTGGTTTCGCACGGAGTTAGGATGGATCGGCCCTGAACTGCTCGCAGCGGTGGCAGTGTTCATAGCCTTGTATGCCACAAGCGCTACTGATGCGGCATTGTCCGGGTGGATATTGGGATTTGCGGTGGACCTGAGCGTCGGCGGATCGAGCATGGGATTGTTGGCGCTGCTGTACGCCGGCGGTTGCTGGGGGATATTCCACGTCCGGGAGGTCTTTTTCCGCGATCGGGCCATGACACAGATAATCATCGGGTTTATTTTTTGCGTGTTTGTTTATGAATTGTGGACGGTCTATGACATCCTGGTCGGCGGAAGGGCGTCTGGTGAGTATTTCCGACCGGCCCTTCAGGCATTGGGATTGTCGATTTATACTGCGGTGTTGACTCCTCCGGTCTGTGCGGTGTTGAAGCGCCTGCGAGGATTCATGCTCCCTATGCCGCCGATTCGTGAAAGAAGATAGCAGAACCGGATACTTCGAGAAAAGACCGAGTTGCGCGAGAAGCATTTGGCATTGGGCATTGGTGGCTGAGGGTCGTTGTGCGTCCTGTCTTTATGATTATGAGATTTTATTGAATCGTGGAATTAAACAGAAAAAACTTTCACAAACCCTGTGTCACCAATGACGAATGCCCAATGTCAAATGACTAATACCTGACTTGCTCTTTTTTCTGCAATCATTACAAATGGGTAAACAGTTACAACTGGAGAAGATGATTAATGTATGAGCGCCGCCTGAAAATATTTCTGATAGTGGTGGTGGTCGCCATATTTGTAATCGTAGGCCGGCTCGCCCATTTACAGTTGATCCAGGGTGATCAATACCGTCGCCGGGCGGGTGAACTGCTGATTTACGGTAATTTGCTTCCGACGGTTCGAGGAAAGATACTGGATCGGATGGAGCGGGTGTTGGCTTACGACAGGCCTTGCTTTGATTTTTGCCTGGACTATCGCATGTTGAAGGGGCCTGGTTCGACCGCCGCTGAGCGCAGGGCCTACAAGCGTTGGGTCCGTGGCCGGGTTCGTGAAATCCGCAAGCGCGAGAAGGTTTCGGCGCAGCGGGCGGAGGAGATTTTCGAGCGTCGGTACGAGCGGACGTGGGAACTGTCAGCCGAACTGACCGGGGCGACACGAAACGAGATATCCCGCAAAGCCGAGAATGCCGTTCGCCGCATCGAGGCGATTCGACGCAGCGTCGGCGGACCGATTCGGGAGGAGAACCTCGCCCATGCCGTGGTTCCGGGTCTGGATGAAGCCACAGCAGTGAAGGTTCGGGCGCATCTCGACGAGATGATCGGCGCTTCGGTTCACCCGTCGCATCAACGTTGGTATCCACGCGGACACGATGCCTGTCACATCGTCGGGCGGCTCAGGCCGTTGAAGGTCGAAGAGGTCCGCCAGGCCCGCGCAATATGGAAAACCGATGTCCCCATAGAGGCGAAATTGGCCGGTAATCTCTCCGGCGACCTCGTCGGTTCCGTCGGTATCGAGAGGCTTTGCGAGGGTTTGCTTCGAGGAAGCAGGGGGTATCGCCGTGGCCGGCGAACCGGTCGGATGCTCGATGAAGTCCATGCCCGCTTCGGTTCGGACGTGAACCTTACGATTGACATTGAACTTCAGCAGGCATTGGCCGGCCTCCTCGGCAGACCCGGCGCGATTGTGGTTCTGGACGTTCTGACCGGCGAGGTGCTGGCGATGGTCTCGCTTCCGACCTATGACGTGAACACCTACCGGCGCGAGTACGACCGGCTCAGCAGGGACCAGGTTCGCCTGCCGTTGTGGGATCGGACAGTAGCGGTTCGTTATCCGCCCGGTTCGACGGTCAAACCCCTGGCTGCACTGGCAGGGCTTTATACCGGCGTGATTACGCCGGAGAAAACATTTCACTGCAGGGGATACCTCCATAACCCCAACGCCTTCCGCTGCTGGACATGGAGGAAGTATCACCGGGGGCACGGTGATATGAACGTGGTAAGTGCTCTTGAACAGAGTTGCAATGTGTTTTTCTATAATCTTGGTGAGCGACTTGGTGTTCGGCGTCAGGTTGAGTGGCTGGATAAATTCGGTTTTGCCGACAAGCCTGGAACGCTGCTGTCGAGCGAACGCAAAGGGCTATTGCCTGATCCCCGGCGCGTTCGCAGCGCCGGCAAGGCCCGTCATCTTGCCATTGGTCAGGCGGTGATAGAAGTAACGCCCATGCACGTAGCCAACGCCATGGCGACGATCGCCCGCGACGGCGAGTTCCGCTCGCCGATATTGGTGCGAGAGTTGAAGAGCAGGCAGAAAGTCCGTCGCATACCGTCCTCGCCTGAACATATTCGCCTTGTGCAGAAGAGTTTGCATAAAGTTGTCAATTCCCCTTCCGGTACAGCCTATAAGTATGCTCGCGATCCTGAAATTGAGATATGCGGAAAGACGGGCACAGCCGATACGCATCCCCTGCGGATCAGGATCGATACCGACGGCGACGGGAGGCTCGACCGCTGGGGGCCGGTCGTTTGCACCGGCGATACCGCGTGGTTCGCAGGTTTCGCACCGTATCACAAGCCGCGAATCGCTTTCGTGGTGATGGTCGAATACTCCGACGCCGGCGGCGGGCAGACATGTGGACCAATTGGTAGGGAGGTCGTAAGAATCTGCCGGGCTATGGGGTATATGAATGAGTGAAATTCGAATATCGAAACCCGAAATACGAAACAAATTCAAAATCCGAATTTTCTAATGTCCAAAACACAGATTACAGAAACAAACATTCGTTTTTTCTGTGTTTCGGGTTTTTGGTCATTTGTATTTCGATATTGTTTCGTATTTCGGGATTCGTATTTCGGATTTTGAAATGATTGACTAAATGATTTATACATGAGAAACCTTTGCGAAATTGGGCTGTGATGTTCGGATGGTTGAAAACATATTTTCGCGGAATAAGTTGGCCTATCATTGTGGCGATGGGTGCTCTGATGGTTATCAGCGTTCTTTCCGTCAGGGTGGCTGAACAGGCTGACCCGTCTGATGCGCTGTTGCGAGGAAGCACGGTCCGGCAGATGGTTTATGTCTCGGTGGGCGTTCTGGGCTTTATTATCGCGACGGTCATCCCATACCAGCGAATCGGGCGGAGTGCGTATTTCTTCTTCGCGCTGAATCTGGCATTGCTGGGGCTTGTATTGTTTCTGCCGGCGATTCGGAACAGCCACAGGTGGATTAATCTGAAGTTCTTCAAGGTCCAGCCAAGCGAATTGGCCAAGTTGACCTACATCCTTGCCCTGGCGTGGTACCTGCGATACAGGGATAATTATCGCCGATTCTTCGGGCTGCTCCCTCCGTTTATACTAACGTTGGTGCCTGCGGTATTGATCCTGGTTGAGCCGGACCTGGGTACGACGCTCCTGTTGTTTCCCACGTTATTTTTCATGCTCTTCATGGCCGGTGCGAAACTCCGCCATCTGTTGCTGGTCGTCGCTATCGCCGTCGTTGTGATATTCTTCCCAATACCCCGAAACGTTACCGGCCAGGCCCCTTCGGTTATCGCTGAGCGGAATGTTCTGGCGTACTGGCATGGTAAGATCGGCGGGCGGGAGTATGTTATCTCGGCTGCTCCGTTGGCAATTATGAAACACCATCAACTTTCCCGCATCGAAGGTTGGTTATTGCAGCCTGACCCGCTTGTGGAAGTGAGCAGAAACAAGGGGTTCCAACTCCAGAACTCGATAATCATTCTCGGCTCCGGCGGGTGGAGAGGTCAAAACGTGCTGGAGCAGAAAAACCTCTATTTCCGCATGTTACCGGACGACCACACCGACTTTATATACGCAATCATCGGCGGCGAGTGGGGATTTCTGGGATGCGCGGGCGTGATGCTGATTTATATGGCGATTTTCTTCTGCGGCACCGAAATCGCCGGAACGACCGATGACCCCTTTGGCCGACTTCTGGTGGTGGGGGTGTTGGGGATGTTGCTGGCGCAGGTACTGATTAATGTCGGTATGACAATGGGACTAGCGCCTATTACCGGTATGACTCTTCCTATGATCAGTTACGGCGGTTCAAGTATGCTGGTCAACTGTGTCGCGCTGGGGCTGTTGATAAACGTCGCTCAACGAAGACCTGTTCTTCTAGGCCCAAAACCGTTTGAATACGGCGGGAGAGCCGGTGGCGAATCAATGTCATATGGACCGTTGTTCGAATGGGGGCGAAGACGAAGGAAATAGAAAAAAGTAATTAGTAATTCGTAAAAAAAACTGATACCTGATTACGAATTACGATTTACGAATTACCAATTACGATTTACGAATTACCAATTACGAAGTAGTACTAATGATGCTGAAAATAATAAATCCACCATATTGCTGAAAGCAGCGTATAGGTCAGGCATAGACCCCAGCATCCGATTTCGGTGAACAGGCGTTTGCGGAATTTGAAAATGATTATTGAAGCCATGGCTACAACAAGAACCTTGAAGATTACAAGCAGGGCGGGATCGTCCATGAGAGGAGCGGCGAGTGGATTGCCCTCTACGAACTCGCCGGTCTTGACAGCCAGCAGGGTGAATACCAGGTCGAATCCACTGACTATCCATAACAGCACGAGTATGAGAGTTACTCGTCTGGAACGCCGCGCTTGTGGATTTTCACGGGCCTGTTTGAACCACCTCCACAATCGCGCGAATGGTGACCCTCTCCGGGCGGGACCAATTCGCGTAATGGTCCGGTCTCGTTCCATAGAATCACGCATCGGCGGTGTACCTTACAGGGTTTAACTCTAATTATATGGATTAATAGGTGTCTGATTCAAAAAAAATAACATTTGCGAACCGACTTGCCGACGATGTGCGTGTAACGCACGAAATGCTGAAACTACCGGACGGGCAGGAGACGCCGGTGCTGCACCATCATCCTCCGCAGAGGGTGGGCGTTCCGGTTTTGTACGTTCACGGTATCCAGTCTCATCCAGGATGGTTCACCGGTTCTGCCCAGGTGCTGGCACGAGCCGGCAGCGAGGTTTTTCAGGTAACACGCCGAGGAAACGGGACTGCAACGACGAACAGGGGCGATGCCGCCTCGGCCAACCAACTCCTCGATGACGTCGATGCCGCGGTAAGGTATGTTCTGGAGCAGACGGGGAATAAACGCCTCGCACTTCTGGGCATCAGTTGGGGCGGGAAACTGCTGACGGCATACGCCCTGCGGGCTGACGTGGATAATATTGATTCACTGACGCTTGTTGCTCCGGGCCTGAAACCGCTGATCGATGTCTCGATAGCAACCAAACTGGCCATACTGTTGGCCTTGCTTTTCAGGCCCGGGACGCATTTCAAGATTCCGCTCAATGATGTGTCCCTTTTTACGGACAATCCTGATATGCGGGAGTATTTGCGTAACGACCCGCACCGTCTTCATCGCGCCACTGCGCGATTTCTGTTCGCGTCAGCCATGATTGACCGAACCATCGCCCGCGCGGATGCGCGGACGCTGAAGGTACCGATAACGCTGATCCTGGCCGGTCGGGACCGCATCATCGACAACGAATCCACCTGTGACCTGCTGGAATGGCTGGCTGACAGACCGGTGCGAATCCATATGGTTGACGCCGCTCATACCATAGAGTTCGAACAGGAAAGGGGAGGCTTCTACGAGATTCTGTGTCAGGCCGTTGGGGGAGAAAGATAGCGGGATTGCAATCTTGTTCGAAGAAGAAAAAGAAACAGAATAGCAGGATTACAGGGATTACCGGATTATAGGGATTTTTATTTTTGGTGAAAAAAAAGAAGGAGAAAAAGAAAGACAGCGGGATTATAGGGATTGGTTTTAATTCTCAAATCTTCTTACTTGTAAAAAAGAGGACGAGCCAAAATTTATCAGCAGCGCAACCGGCAACCCGGAGGCTTTTAAGTAACTGATAGTCTGTGCTCGGTGCTCCTTAATCGTATCGACAACAGCCTTCAGTTCGACAATAACCTTTCCTTCAACAACCATGTCAGGCCTGTATGTACCACAAAGCATTCCTTCGTAAAAAACTTCAAATTCACGCTGTGACTCAAACGAGATTCCTGTGAGCATCAATTTCCTGGAAAGCGCTTTGTGATACGTCGATTCGGTAAAACCGGCGCCAAGCGTTCCGTGAACTTTATGAGCGGCCCCGATAATGGCATAAGTAAATGCGTTAACAGGATCGTCAGCGTCCAAACCACCCCGAACACCAACGACACCCCCAACTTCTTCTTCTGTTTCCTCTTCTGTTTCTTTTAGCAAAATAAAAATCCCTATAATCCGGTAATCCCTGTAATCCTGCTATTCTGTTTCTTTTTCTTCTTTTTCTTCGTCCTCAACGGAGAGGGTGGGATTCGAACCCACGGTACCTTTCGGCACACTGGTTTTCGAGACCAGCACGATCAACCGCTCTGTCACCTCTCCATGTATCAATAATTAGAATTTCGGCTGCATATTATACTAAATGAAATAAGTGGGGTCTGCTATTTTCTCAAGATAATCGGCATTTGGCATTGGGCATTTGGCATTGGTCGAAAGAGGGTCGTTGCACGTCCGTCCTTTGTAATTCCGATATTTCATTAAATCGTGGAATTAAACAGCGAATATACTTTCGCAAACCCAGTGCCACCAATGCCGAATGTCCAATGCCAAATGCCGAACCGGGGATATTCAACTTGTCCGCCCCGCTGTGCCGATGTAGAATTATACCGTAAGGTCGGAAAATGCGTAACTTTACGTTGTGTACGGCGTTTAAGTTAAAGGACAAACCGACATCGCAGGCCTGGACGGCCTTGGAGTTTTTTTCGAGGGTGCTATTACTGTGGCTCGAACCGATATATTTTCCGTTACGATTAATCATTTTCTCGCTCCCGTTTTGTCGTTTCTGAACGACCCGACGGTATCGGAAATTATGATTAACACCTACAACGAGATATACATCGAGAAGGACGGCGCACTGACCAGTACCGACGCGAAATTCGACAACGAAGAGTCTTTTACCGCAGCCGTCAATAACATCCTCCAATTCACGGGCAAACGCCTGAGCCTGGAGCATCCGCTTCAGGATTCACGCCTGCCGGACGGCTCGCGCGTGCATGTTGTCCTTTCACCGCTGAGCCGGCGCGGAACCACCATGACCATCCGAAAATTCGCCAAGGTCATGTTCGATGCCGAAAATCTGGTCAAACTCGGCTCCTGGACCCACCAGGCGATGGAATACCTGCAAATGTCCGTACTCGGCGAGAAGAACCTGCTGGTGGCCGGGGGAACATCGTCGGGCAAAACCTGCCTGTTGAACGTTCTGAGCGCGTTTATTCCCAATCACCAGCGGATAGTGGTGATCGAGGATTCCGCGGAACTCGCCCTTCAGCAGGATCACCTGATTACGCTGGAATCCCGCAGCGCAGACCGTTACGGGCGAGGTGAAGTGGCAATCCGCGATTTGTTCCGCTCGTCGTTACGGCTTCGGCCCGACCGGATAATCATCGGCGAATGTCGAGGCGGCGAAGCGCTGGAAATTATTCAGGCGATGACGTCAGGCCACGCCGGTTCGATGAGCACACTGCACGCCGACAGCCCCCTTGATACGCTAAGCCGGATGGAAACATTGTGCATGATGTCAAATGTGAACCTGCCGTTGCACGCGCTTCGCGCCCAGGTGGCTTCGGCGATAGACGTGGTTGTCCAGGTAACGCGGTTCAGCGACGGGCGACGCGCGATTACAAGTATCGCCGAAGTCCTTCCGCTGAACGATAAAGGGCAGTATCGCATTGCGGAGATGTTCACGTATCAATTGGACGAGAAATCCGATTCGAGTGTGGGCGAACTTATCTGGACAGGCGCTAAGTCCGTCTTCAGAGACGATCCGAGGATTCGTGTCCTGCGGAAGCAGATGGATTTGACGCGGGAGATTTTCACATGATTACACTCGCGCCGGTGAAAAAATTCGTTTCCGACGATTCCGGTCAGGTAACGCTTGAGTGGGCGCTTGTACTGGCGGCTGTTGCGCTGCCGATGTATTTTATAATCGTCGTGTGCCTGAATCTGCTTGTGGCGCACTATCGTATGGTAACGTTTATGGAAACGCTTCCTTTCCCGTAACGGGTCAGGTACGGACAGGAAGCCAAAAATACTGACCCGAGGGATAAGAGTATGAAGGCCTTGTGGAAAATGGCAAAGCGGCTTCATTCGGACCAACGTGGCGCTGAAGGTCTGGAGAAACTGCTCATCATTGCCGCGATCGTATTGCCGCTGCTGGGGCTGTTGATCTGGTTCGCAAAGGACATTATGACGTGGGTCAGCGAACTGTATGAAGAGATCAAGAGCGGCGCTCCGGAAGTGGAAACCTGATCCGACGATATTAGACTATGCTATTGGAGATTATCCCGTATATAGAGTCTCATTGGTCGTCGGCGGTGATTGTTGCGCTGGTTGTAACGGCTGCCGTTGTCGATCTGCGCTGTGGGAAGGTTCCGAATTGGCTGACGTACCCTGCGATATTAATCGGTCTTCTCGGACATGCTGTGGTCGGTTATGCCTCCGGCGGGGGGGTTTGGGGTGGCGTCGAGCAGATGGGACTGGCTGGAGCATTGAAAGGCTTGGCCATGGGTTTTTTTCCGCTGCTTCTGTGTTGGCTGGCCGGTGGTATCGGCGGCGGGGACGCGAAATTAATGGGCGCTGTCGGCGCGCTGGGCGGGTGGAGACTCGTCCTGGGCGCGATGCTGTTCGGCTTCGTAATCGCGGGTCTGATGGCTGTGATTGTGATGATTCGCGGGCGGATCGTCCGTCGAACTGTGCGGAGGGTGTGGCATACTGTTGTATTGCTGATTATACCGGGCGCGAAACCGGCTGATCCGACCGGTCCTGACAGTCCGACGGTCCCCCTGGCTGTGGCATTGTGCCTTGGGACCTTCGTTGCGATGTTCGAACTCGAACCGGTTATCCGGTCGTTCCTCGGTTGGTAGTATTCTGTCCCATATATTTTGATGGGTGTCATGTTCTCGCCCGTAACGAAGTGAAGGGCGTGAACATGCTGTAGCATAAACATGCCTACGAAGCTTCGCGTGAAGGCATGGCACCCAGCCGGAGAAGGTTGAACAGTAGATGAACGTAGAATCGCAAAGGTTAAGACTTTCGGTCTCCGCGACGGTATTGGTCATTGCGGTGGTTCTGGTTTGCGCCGGTTGGTTTATCGCCTCGCTTGATAGCGGATGGGTCGGGAGGTGCTTTCGAAGCCGGATGTCGCTTTACGCCGGTGTGGTCGCATTAATCGGCATGATGTGCTTGTATATTCTTGTCGGCGTTGCCTGGCGACTGGGGCGGACACGGCGGAAAGAGAGGGTCCGTTCGAGTCAAGCCGGCACAGCCGCTATCGAATTCGCGCTGTTGTTTCCCTTTGCCCTGATGATCGTATTGGCGATGATCCAGTCGATGCTGCTGGTGGCGGGGAACCTGGCCGTTCATCACGCCGCTTATTCGGCTGCTCGCTCGGCGGTGGTTTGGATTCCGGAGAATCTTTCCTACGATGAGCCAACCAACGTGGTTGGCTCTTTGGAATCATCGGCCAAGTTTCACCGCATCCGTTCATCGGCCGTTTATGCGGTCATGCCGGTTTGCGCCGGTAAGGACGGCCTCGGTAGCTACGATCCCGGAAACGCCGCAACAATCGAAGACGGGTTTGAGAGGTTCTGGCAACTTTACGGCTCGTCGGCGCCCAACTGGGTACGAACGATGCTGGCGGGGAAGTACCGATACGCCTGGAATTTTACCGAGGTGTCGCTGACGCCGCCGGACGACGGGGACGCTTACGGCAAAAACGAGACAATCAGCGTTCAGGTCAATCATATGCTGTATTTGTCGGTCCCATACGCTAATATGGTTTTCAGCGCCTTCAGCGGAGCCGAATTACCGGGCGAGTCCGGTCATTACGCTGCGGAGGTTAACGTTACGTGTGCCCTGACCAATCAGGGCGTTGTGGACGAAATAGACGTGGAGATATTTCCCCGCTATGTGGGACGATGA
>DAOVLV010000166.1 GCA_030631085.1 Planctomycetales bacterium
AGCACTTCCGGGTTGACGCAGAAGAGCGGTTTTTTACCGGCAAGGACGAGCGCGACGTTTCTTGCTGCCGACTGCTGGAGGGCCAGTTGCGATTCTTCGCTGTACCATCCGGCGTGGTCGGTCAGGACGACGTTGTCGAGGCTGAAGAGTTTGCAATCCTTCATCGGCGGTTCGGGGTCGTGGACGTCGATACCGGCCGAATTGATTTGCCCCGTAGTCAGTGCCTCGTAAAGCGCGTCGGTATCGACCAACGGGCCACGAGACGTATTGACCAGTATGGTCGTCGGTTTCATGGCTCCGAATTGCTCGGCTCCGATCATGTGTCGCGTCGAGTCGGTCAGCGGCGCGTGGATGGAGATGTAATCGGATTTGGCGAGAAGTTCGTCCATTTCGACGCTTCGCGCGCCGTTTTTCGCGGTTTCTTCCGGCTCGACGTAAGGGTCATATACGAGCACTTCAGCCAGGTTGAAACCGGCGACTTTTCGATGCAGCGTCCGCGCGATGGTACCGTACCCGATCAGGCCCAGGATTTTCCCGGCGATGCGATAGACCGGGTTTTTCGCGCCGACGTCCCAAGCTCCGGCGCGGACCTGACGGTCGCGGATGCTCGTTTTGCGGGCACAGGCCATTATCAGCGCCAGTGCCTGGTCTGATACTTCTTCGTCGCAGTAATCCCGGACGTTCGCGACGATGATTTTCTTCGCCGTCGCCGCTGGGATATCAATGGTGTCCACGCCGACGCCGTAACGGGAGATAACCCGGCAGCGGGCCATTCGGTCGATAGCGGCTGCCCCGACGGGCGCAACGCGATTGATAACCCCGTCGGCATCGGCGCAGGCCTCGCCGACTTCGTCTTCGGTGGAACATTCCGCCAAAACTATTTCGGCATCCACAGCCGACAGTTCGTCCTTCTCAGGCTGATAAGACGCATAACCCAAATCAGTTATAACTACTTTGAATTTAGACATTTCTGCTCCTTACCACGAATTACACGAATTGAAACAAATTTCACGAATTATAGAAAAAGAGTTCTATTTGCTTGTGTAATTCATGGACTCGTTTTTTTACCATTTTCCTGTTATCGTTTTTCCTTCTTCGGCGGATTTGTACATTGCTTCGATGACCTGAATCGTCGCCAGTCCGGTGGCGGCATCCACGCCGTACTTCGGCTGCTTGTCGTTCAGGACGCAATCGACGAAGTATTGCAGTTCCTCGACGTATCCGAGGTTGAAGAACTCATCGACTGCCGGTTTGGTCCATCCGTGGGTGAAATCGGTCTTTTCTATTGCGTATCCGATGCCCTTGCGGGAATAGACGTCCAGGCATGAGCCGAAGGTCAGGTTGACGGTGATTCTTCCTTCAGAGCCGTAGATGTCGATAACGTCGTCCATCCCTCCGACGGTTATGTAGTTTCCTTCGATCAGTGCGGTTCGCCCGTCGGCGAATTTGATTATTCCTACGGACCAGTCTTCGCCCTCGAAATCCTTGTGGATGTAGTTCTTTTCCAGCCCGCCGGTGGTCAGAGCGGTAACTTCGACGGCAGGGTTGTCGGGTCCGCCGAACATGTAGAGTGCGTATCCTATCGGATGGATTGCCAGGTGTATCAGGCATCCGCCGCCGCAGGTGCTCTTTTTCTTGGCGAACGGGGAGTGTGAGCCGTTGTGCGTCTCGCGGGCCTTGAGGTAGAGCGCCTTTCCGATACTTCCTTCGTGAACGATCTCCAGCGCCCGATTCAGAGCCGGTGCGAAGACCCAGTCCTCGGCATAGAACAACTTGACGCCGGCGTCTTTACAGACTCTTATCATTTCCTCGCCGTCGGCGGCGGTGGTGGCCAGTGGCTTTTCGCAGACGATATGTTTGCCGGCTTTGGCGGCTGCGATGGTAACGTCGTGATGCAGAAAGTTCGGTACGCAGACGCTTATCAGGTCGATGTCGTCGCGTGCGAGCATCTCGTTGTAATCTTCGTAGGTGTCCGGGACGTTCCATTCCTTCGAGAATTCTTCCAGCCCGTCAATGGCGGCGACGGCGACGATCTCGACCCTGTTGTCGCGTGCGTAGGAATCTGCGTGAAAACCCGCAGCGAACTTTGATCCGACAATACCGACTTTTACCTTGTCCATGTGATTCTCCAAAATTATTCGATGGTAAGGGGGCGAATTGTAGCGTCTTGACGCCTCGGCTGCAATTGGTAATTGGTAACGGGTAATTCGTAATTCGTAATTGGTAATTGGTAGGTTGGGACGTAACGAAGTGAAGTCCCACCTTCAACTTTAAATTAAGGTGGGCCTCCGCTCTGCTCCGTCCCAGCCTACATGCTGTTTCTTCTGTTGACCAATTACCAATTACGAATTACGAATTACGTTTTTCCGTTTTCCCGTAGGGACACTTCGTGTTGCCAAGTCCCTAATCCAAAGTCCCAAGTCCCTGTCTTTTAATAATTTGCCAAACCTGTAATGTGAATCGTAGTCTTCATATGAGGTTATCATCGCGGAGTTACCAAGCCACAGAGGCATATTAGAGCATCACGTTTGCCGGAGATGTTCTTATGAAATGATTTATAGTCAGTTTGTCGGTTTGTGTGAAGGATTGTCAAGGTAGCGGAGGTAAAAAAGGCGATGCCGAAGTATAAGTACCAACTTAGAGGGCAGGGCGGAAACGTATCGGCCGGTCAGATTGCCGCAGGTAGTCTGGCAGAAGCGTCAGCGATGATTCGCAACAAGGGCGGCGGTTCTCTACTTGATATTTCACCCGCCAAATCGGACGAAAAGAGCCTGCTGGAGAAAATCCGCAATTTCAGTATAGATTTCGGCCCAGGGCCCAAGGACGTTTTTACCTTCACCAATCAGTTGGCGGTGATGATAAAGGCGGGTATCGACGTTCGCGGCGCGACCGGAAGCATCGCCGAACAGGTAGCTAACCCCAAGTTCAAGAAGATACTGTTCGCCATCCGCGACGATCTTGAAGCGGGCAAGGCGTTTTCGGAGGCATTGGCGAAATATCCGAAAATCTTCAGCCCGCTTTACGTCAACATGGTCCGGGCTTCCGAGATGTCGGGTAATTTCGGGCACATGCTGGATCGCATTACCGCTTACCTGTATCAGCAGATTGAAACGCGTGCGATGATCATCGGGGCGATGGTCTATCCGATAATCATCGCGACAATGGCGATTGGCACGACGATCTTCCTGCTGACTTTCGTGCTGCCGAAGTTCACGACGCTTTTTGCCGGTAAGGAAGACTTACTACCGATGCCGACGACGATTCTACTGGCAATGAGTGCATTTTTGCGTGGTTCCTGGTACGTTGTCGTCGGTGCGGTATGCGCGATGGTGGGGGGGTTCTGGTATTTCATTCGCACGCCGTTCGGGACTATATGGTGGGATATGACCAAATTGCGACTTCCTCTGCTCAAACGCGTCTTCCGCGCGTTGTACATCACGAGGGGCCTGCAGACGATGGGCGAAATGGTCAATGCCGGCGTTCCAATGCTCGAAACAATTCAGATAACAGCCGACGTTTCCGGGAATACGTTTTTCAAAAAGATGTGGATGTCGGTCTATAAATCAGTCAAGGGCGGAAAGCAGATAGCAGCCCCGCTGGTCAGGCACGGACTGCTTCCGGCCAATGTCGTACAGATGATCTCCGCCGGTGAGGAGTCGGGAAAACTGGCAGAGGTGCTTCAGGATGTGGCAGAGTTTTACGCACAGCAACTCAAGAACGTTATCAAGGCGGTAACGGCGATGATCGAGCCTCTGATGATCGTCCTGATGGGTGTTCTCGTCGGATTTATCGCAATGAGCATAATTCTCCCGATATTCAAGATGTCGCAGCTGGTGAAGTAAAGTGAAGTAGATCTTTTGGAGGTAAGGGTTGATGTCAGTACGAAACGTACAGCGGGGTTATTCCGGCAGGGGTGGTTTTACGCTGATCGAAGCCCTGATCGCATCTATCATCGTTGGCTTGGGTATTACGGCGTTGTTGATGGCATCGAAATCGGGAACGCAGGTTAACGCCAACGCACGGGAAATTACCCATGCGGTTAATCTGGGACAGGAAGTCCGCGAGTGGACGCTGAAATTACCTTTCCTGGATCCCGAAACTCCCGATAATTCCCCCGGCCCGGACGGAGCGGAAGACCCGCAGACGTTCGTCGATGATCTCGACGACCTCAAAACCGTAACCTACAGCCCGCCGAGAGACGCAAACGGGCAAGCGATTTCCGACATGACCGGATGGTCACAGCAGATTACGCTGTCCTGGAGACAACAGAACAGCATCTCGCAGACCGTTAGCGACGGAGCGAGTGAGATAATATATGTGGAAGTTGTAATTTCTTATGAAGGGCAATCGGTCTTGACGACCGGATGGCTCGTTACAAAAAGGGAATAGCGTTGAAACAGTCAGAAAAATTCAATCGTGGGTTCGCTTATATACTGGCCCTGCTGCTGCTGGCGATTTTCAGCACGCTGGCGGTGGCTTTTGCATCCAGTACAGACCTTGGTCTGCAAAAGAGCAATAACTGCACCCGAATTAATAAGGCGCGAATGGCTGCCGAGAGCGGACTGGCGTTTTACACTTACGTTCTTTCTCAAATCGTACCTTCGGACGAAAATGTTGGTGAGGATTTAGTCCTGGACATTGCCGAGAAACTCGCGGCAAAGTTGAACGGTACGTTCAACCTCGACGGTGCAGCCGTAATCTACTCCGAGGGAACACTCACGATTACCATTCCGGGAATCATGGTAAACAGCGATTCCGGAACTTTTTCGGCGCAGGTATCGCTCGACGGCGAAGATGAAAACAAGATATGGCTTGAGGTTACAGGGTATGCCGGAGCGGCTCGGCGAACCGTAAGAATGGCTTTCGAGACGGAACGGGACGATAGCGTGGAATTCAAGTACGGTTTGGCTACCAGGGGCAAAGTCATCCTGAGCGGGCAAACCAGCATCTTATCCGCCAACGACGGTTCGAGCGAAGCGAGCATGTTTTCGAGCTATGTCGATGCGACAGAGGATACTTTCACATTGACGGGCCAGGTCGAGATTGACGGAGAGATATTTACATCCGATCCAGACGCTGGGGTTTCTGTGGAGTCCAATGGGAAAATCTCCATCGCAGGCGAAATCGTCCTTGACCCATCGGAGTCGGATCACATTCACAAGGGCATGGGCACCCCGGTTTTTCCTGAGCCGAATGTGGCCATGTTCGAGCCGTTTGTTGCCGAGAACACCATGGCTCTGGCCAACCCGCCGACGGCGACCTATACCAATATCCGTATTCCGGCGAACACGAATCCGACCTTCGCAGCCGACT
>DAOVLV010000333.1 GCA_030631085.1 Planctomycetales bacterium
CGGTACCCATGAGCCTGGATTTCGGCTTCCCACTCAACAAAGCCGAGCATGACGACACGCAACTGGTCAGTTTCAGCATCGGATGGGTGTTCTAAAGAATCCACGAGTTCACGAATCAACGAAGGAGAATCATGATATGAAGTCTTCCCGAACACTTTTGATTTTGGCGGTTCTTTTACTGGCAATTGTTGCGATTTTCAGCCGATCTTCAGCCCAGAATGCTCCACTTGTCCCAGAGGTCAGACCAGTGGTCAAGCCGACGCGTGTAGCCATTTGCGATGTCGCCGCTGTTTTTAATAAATACCAGCGAGCCAAAGATCTTAACGAAGAATTCGCTCAGAAGCGCAAGGTAATCGCCGCTGAGGATAAAAAACGCATCGATGCCATCAAGCAACTTGAAGAAATGCTCAAAGGTCTCGAACCAGGTTCGAAGATTTACGACCAGAAATTAGCCCAGATGCAGGAACTTGCCCTGAAGCAATCCGTATGGCGAAAAATGCAGGAGCAAACGGCGATGCGCTGGCACCGTCGGCTTACCGAGGAGATGTACCGCAAAATCCTCGCCGCTATTGAAACGGTGGCAAAAAAACAGGCTTATGACCTTGTGATACACCGTGAGGACATCCCTATCGCCAGCAAAACCACCACGGAACTGCTCAATAAAATAGCCCAACGCAAATGCCTGTACCACAATCCCGCTATTGACATAACCGACGCAGTACTGAATTGGGTGAACAGCCAATACGCCAAACGACCGAAATGAGATTTCGTAATTGGTAATTGGTAATTCGTAATTAGTAACTCGTAACTCGTAATTCGGTACCAGGTTTTTTTACCAATTACCAATTACGAATTACGAATTACCAATTACCAATACCTGACTTGTCGAATCCCCTCCGTGAAGATATTATATCTCCCGAAGTGATGATCGATTTAAACCTTACAGTAAGTGAACTCGCCCAACGCCTGAGCGGAAAGGTCGTCGGGGACGGCGATGTCGTTATCACCGGTATCGCCCCGCTGTCGTCGGCCTGCGTCGGAGACGTTACATTCCTGGTCGATGCCAGGCTTGCAGATGAACTCTCCGATACGCAGGCCTGCGCCGTTATTGTCGCACGGGAGCACCCACAGACCAAATTGCCGCTTATCTGTGTCGATAACGTTATGGCCGCAGTGTCCGAAGTGCTGACGATGCTTGCACCGCCTGAAGACCTCCCGCCGGTGGGTGTGCATCCGAAAGCCGATATTGCAGAAGATGCCGAACTTGGCGAAGGTGTGGCCGTCGGCTCCGGCGTGGTCGTCGGAAGCGGCGCGAAAATCGCCGACGGTGTGGTACTCTGCGCCAACGTTACCGTCGGAGCCGGTGCGACCATCGGCGAAAAAACCATCCTATATCCCGGCACAGTCGTCATTAGTGGATGCCGGATCGGCCGCAATTGTCTAATCGGTCCCGGCGCGGTAATCGGATCGGTAGGTTTCGGGTATTATTTCGCCGAAGGCCGGCATAATCGGATTCCGCATATCGGCACCGTCGAGATAGGCGACGAGGTGGACATCGGCGCGTGCAGTTGCGTTGATCGCGGAAAGTTCGGAGCCACACGCATCGGCGACGGAACGAAGATAGACAACCTCGTTCAAGTAGCGCACAATGTACAGATTGGACGAGGATGCGTCCTGGCTGGGCAGGTTGGAATCGCCGGAAGCAGCGTGCTGGGCGATTACGTCGCGCTCGGCGGAAAAGTTGGTATCAGCGACAATATTACATTGGGAACGGGCGTCAGAGCAGCGGCCCAGGCTGGTATAATATGGGATGTGCCGGACGGTATGGAAGTTATAGGGTACCCCGCCCGCCAGGCAACAAGGCAGTTGCGGATATGGAAGGTAACGTCCGAATTACCGGAATTGCGGAAAAAAGTTCGGGAACTTGAGAAGAGGCTGTCAGCCCTTGAATCAGCAGACGATTAAAACCGAAGTGGACATCAGCGGTCCGGCCTTGTTCAGCGGCGTCGAGACCAGATTACGGTTTCGCCCGTCCGAAGCGAACACAGGGATAGTGTTCGTGCGAACCGACATGCCGAACCCCGCCCGCATCAGCGCCACTGCCGCCAACCTCTCACCGAACCAGGACCGTCGAACCAGCATCCACGACGGAACCGTCTCAATAAGCACCGTCGAGCACGTACTTGCCGCCGTCAACGGTCTGGGTATCGACAACATCCTCATCGAACTGGACTCTGAAGAGGTTCCCGGAGCCGACAGTTCCGTCCGCCCCTTCACCGACGCGCTCCGTGAGGCGGGTATAGCCCAACAGGAAGCGGACAAAAAAGTATTCGTCATAGATACGCCAATCGCCGTCTCACAGGGCGAAGCAATGATCGCCGCGCTGCCGGGAGAGGGCGATTACCTGGACATCCTGTTCGACCTGGACTACAGCGCCATCAGCAAGAGCGTCGGTCGCCAGGTGCTGGCGTTCAGGCTGTATGAAGATGATTTCGCCGCCGACATCGCCCCTGCACGATCGTTCCTGCTGGAAGAAGAGGCAAAGGCCTTCCAGGCTCGCGGATGGGGAAAACACCTGACTGCCAGGGATTTTCTGGTTATGGGTCCGGACGGGCCTGTGGATAACGAGTTGCGCTTCGCCGACGAGCACGTCCGTCACAAAATTGCCGACCTGGTAGGCGATCTTGCGCTGCTTGGAAGGTCGTTGCGAGGGCGGATTGTCGCTTACAGGAGCGGCCATAACCTCAATCAGCAGTTAGTGCGAAAACTCGCCGAACAGGTCGTTCAGCACGAACGGGCCGGAGCGCTTCTGCGCGAACCCTCGTTCGACATTCGCCGAATAATGAGGCTGCTTCCGCACCGATACCCGTTCCTGATGATAGACCGGGTTCTCGAACTGGACGGCGACCGCAGAGGCGTCGGCGTCAAAAACGTCTCGATAAACGAGCCGTACTTTCAGGGACACTACCCCGGCGAACCGATAATGCCCGGCGTGATGATCCTCGAAGCGATGGCGCAGATGTCGGGCGTCCTGCTTAGCCAGCGATTGGAACATACCGGAAAAGTGGCGGTGCTGCTGAGCATGGACAAGGCAAAGATGCGACGACCCGTCAGGCCCGGAGACCAACTTATAATCGAAGTCGAGACCCTGCACGTCCGAAGCCGGACCGGACACTGCAAATGCCGCGCTATGGTCGGGGC
>DAOVLV010000018.1 GCA_030631085.1 Planctomycetales bacterium
CAGGACAGGACTCGTAAAATGTCGTGAATGCCCCGGCCAGGTCGAAAAGGTATCCGCAAAGCAAATGCGGCAGCGATTCGTCAGCCACGGTTTCGACCGTCTCTGCAAATTGCAGCAATTTTACCGCCAATGCCCGCTCGGCAGGATCTTCTATCACGATTTCCGCTTCCTTGCGGTCGCGGCTCGTAGTTTTACTCTTGAGAAAGATGCTAAAGATGCGGGCGAAAGCGTATTGCATATACGGGGCAGTGTTGCCGTCGAGGGCCAACATCTTATCCCACGAAAAGACGTAATCGCTGGTGCGGTTATGCGCCAGGTCGGAGTATTTGACGGCTCCGATACCGATTTTTTTGGCGATTTCGAGTTTCTGTTCGTCGGACAGGCCTGGACTTTTGGAATTGACGAGTTCCAATGTTCGCCGTTCCGCCTCATCCAGCAGATCCATCAACTTGATCGTATCACCCTCGCGCGTCTTGAAAGGCCGATTGTTTTTGCCCATCATCGTGCCGAATGGAACATGCTCCAGCGAAACCGCGAGCGGTACAAATCCCGCTTTTTTCGCTACGGCGAAGACCTGCTTGAAATGCAGCGCCTGGCGCGAGTCGGTTACATAAAGGATACGGTTAGCGTGGAGTTCGCCGACACGATAACGCATAGCCGCCAGGTCTGTCGTGGCGTACAAGTACCCGCCATCGGATTTCCGCACAATCACCGGCAGCGGTTCGTTGTCCTTGTTCCTGAACTCATCCAGAAAAACGCATTGCGCGCCTTCCGATTCAGTCAGCCGTCCCTTGTCTTTCAAGGCTTCGATAACCTTCGGCAAATCATCGTTATAAGCCGATTCGCCACGAACGTCATCAGGAGTAAGCAGAACGCCCAGTCGCTCATAGACTTGCTGACAGTGTCTCATGGATTCTTCGATGAATACGTTCCAAACTTTGAGGGTTTTTGGGTCTCCAGATTGAAGGGCGACCACTTTGGCGCGGGCTGATTCAGCAAACACTGGATCATTATCGAAGTGCTCTTTGGCAGAGCGATAGAAGTTTTCTAAATCAACGATTCGGAACTGAAGCTTCTTCCCAGCGTAAATAGGAGGAATCTTGGCCTTAAGTTTCAGATAAGCAATGAGCATCCCAAACTGTGTTCCCCAGTCTCCGACGTGGTTTTGGCGGATTACATTGTGGCCTAGGAAATCCAGCGTTCGGGCGAGCGCGTCGCCGATGATGGTGGATCGGAGGTGTCCTACGTGCATTTCCTTGGCGAGGTTGGGGGCGGAGTAATCGACGACGACGGTTTGCGGCGAAGCCGCTTGCGGGACGGAGAGATGCTCCTCATCCGCAAGACTTTCAGCGACCTGCTGCTGGAGGAAATCGGTCTTGAGCGTGATATTGATGAATCCCGGGCCTGCGACTTCGAGATTTTCAGCGAGGTCGGATAAATCCACTGCGGCGACGACTTTTTCCGCCAATTCGCGGGGATTGGTTTTCAGGCGTTTGGCGACGGACATTACGCCGTTAGCCTGGTAATCGCCAAATTGTGGACGGGCGGACGGCGCGACCATCGCCGGTGCGTCCTGCCCGACGGCTTCGGCCATCGCAGCCGAGAGTCGCCGCTCAAGTTCTCGTCTGATATTCATGGTGATAGGTCATAGGGACTTTGTGGCCTTCTTTTTCCATCGCACTTTTGGCGCGTCGCCCCAGATGAGTTCGAGGTCGTAGTATCGGCGGTGTTCTTCGTCGAAAATGTGTACGACGACGTCGAAGAAATCCAGCAGTACCCATTGGCCCGATTCAAGCCCAGCCACGTGGAATGCCCGGTGTCCGGCCTTTGCGGCGGTGTCGGCGATTTCTTCGCCTACTGCCGACATCTGCCGGCCTGAGGTTCCGGTGAAAATTACGAAATAATCCGCCACCGGACTGATGCCGCGAAGGTCCAGCACGACAATATCTTCGCCGTGTCGGTCGTGCGCGATACGAGCGGCTTCAATCGCCAACTGGCGAGTAGTTATCTTCCTGACCTTCGTCTTTACCATCAAATCAAGTCGGTATCACGGTATTCCGGTATTCCGGTCTCACGGTCCTTACTGTATATGCAGCCATTCCGCGATCTGCGGGGCGAACTTTACGATAAGCCCAGCGAAAACGACCGAGACCATACTCATCAACTTAATAAGGATGTTCAGGCTGGGCCCTGATGTATCCTTGAACGGGTCGCCGACGGTATCGCCTGTAATGGTGGCCTTGTGATGGTCGGAGCCTTTTCCACCGAGTTTTCCGCTTTCGATGTATTTTTTAGCGTTGTCCCACGCTCCGCCGGCGTTTGCCATGAATATCGCCATTGCGAATCCGCAGGTAAGCCCGCCTGCCAGCAGGCCCAGCACGCCGGAGACGTCCAACACCAGCCCCACGCCTACCGGAACCGCCAGCGCCAGCAGCGACGGAATAATCATCGCCTTCTGCGCCCCGGTTGTCGATATATCGACGCAGCGGGCGTAATCGGGTTTGCCCGTACCGTCCATAATGCCGGGAATCTCGCGGAACTGCCTGCGAACTTCCTTGACCATATCGGCAGCGGCCCTGCCAACGGCCTTCATCGTCATCGCGCTGAACAGGAACACCAGCAGCACGCCGGCGAACATCCCGCACAGCACCTTCGGATTCATCAGCGTTACGTCATAGAAGGCCATGTACTGGCGAAGCGACGCCTTGCGGGCAGAGACGAGTTGGAGATCGTTCAGTAACGATTCTCCACCAAGTGGGCCTGCTATCACAAGACGACGAATGTTATCTTCGTCGGCGGGGGAGAGTTGTACATTTGAAAGCAGTCCGATCTTCAGGTCTTTGGGAAGTTTCGACTTTGCCATATACGCGCTGTAGCACTCTTCCTTTGTGCCTTCCTTGGTCTTCATGGCGAATTTACGATGGCCTAGGTAGTGGAGTTTGCCGACGCCGGCTTTGGCGTCTTCTTTGACGTCGGGCATCTTGGCGACGATGGCGTTCATCGCTTCGCGGTTTTGTCCGACGCGGACCTCTTCAACGTAAGCAGCCAGAAGCGCAAGTGCTGTCAGAGCGGCTGAACCTATGGCGAAGCCCTTACCGGTGGCTGCGGTTGTGTTTCCGAGCGAGTCCAGCGCGTCGGTGCGTTTGCGGACTTCCGGCGGTTGTCCGGTCATTTCGGCGTTTCCGCCGGCGTTGTCGGCGATAGGTCCGTAGGCGTCGGTCGCCAGCGTGATTCCGAGAGTAGCGAGCATACCGACAGCTGCGATTCCCACGCCGTAGAGACCAAGCGACGTGTTCTCGAACCCGCCGGCGAATGAGTAGGCTGCCATAATGGCGACGATAATGGTCGCCAGCGACGCCCAGGTGCTCTTCATTCCTTCAGCCACGCCTGAGATAATGACGGTGGCATGGCCTGTTTCTGCCTGTTCTGCGATGCTGCGAGTGGGGCGGTATTCGTAACTGGTGTAGTATTCAGTGGCCTTTCCGATGATAATCCCGGCCACAAGCCCGGAGACGATTGAACCCCACATGCCAATCCAGGATACGTCTTTGATGTCGTTCAACAGGACGTAGCAGACACCTAGCGCGGCAACGACGATGAGCAAACTCGACCCGTTGACACCCCGTCCCAGAGCGCCCATCAGTTGTTTCATTGATGCGCCTTCCTTGGTGCGGACGATGAAGATACCGATGATCGACAAGATAATACCGACACCGGCCAGGACCATCGGAAGCGCCAGCAATCGGAGTTGTTCGCCCAGTCCCAGACCAAGTACAGATGCAGCGGCGACGCCCAGTGCGGCGGTCGCCAGTATTGAGCCGCAGTAACTCTCGTAGAGGTCGGCTCCCATACCGGCTACGTCGCCGACGTTGTCGCCGACGTTATCGGCGATTGTTGCGGGGTTTCGCGGATCGTCTTCGGGGATACCGGCTTCGACTTTACCGACGAGGTCGGCTCCGACGTCGGCAGCCTTTGTGAAGATTCCGCCGCCGACGCGGGCGAACAAGGCTTGGCTGGAAGCACCCATTCCGAACGTCAGCATTACGACGGTTACTTCGACCAGGCTCATGTGGTATCCGAACGACGGTGCGACTTTGGTCAGGAGTATGAACCACATCGCAATGTCCAGCAACCCGAATCCTACAACGACCAGCCCCATGACGGCTCCGGCACGGAAGGCGACGGTCAGACCACGATTGAGGCTTTCCTTTGCGCCCTGGGCGGTGCGGTTTGAGGCCATTGTGGCTGTCTTCATACCGAGGAACCCGCACAGGCCGCTGAAGAACCCGCCGGTAAGGAATGCGATGAAAACTATCTCGTGCTGCGCGCCGATGCGCCCCATGATGTACAACAGTATCGAGACTACGACAAAGAAGATGGCTACGACCTTATATTGTCGGCGCAGGTATGCGTAAGCGCCTTGTGTAACGTGGGCGGCGATTTCCTTCATCTTTTCGTCGCCCTCGTTGGCGGCTTTGACCTGGCGATAGAAAATCCACGCGAACAGCAGCGCGATAACCGACCCGACCGGCGCAATCCACCACAAAAGAATCGGATGCCAATACGAGAAATCCAGCAGGCCACCGGTCGCATCTGTATTCCCGCTGTCTGTTCCTGCCATTGCGGGCCCAGCCAATACCAGCAGAACCATTCCGGCAGCCAGTACGGGCAACAAGATACGCCAGTTAGTCGATTTGTTTTTTTCGATCACGGCAGCACTCCTTTATGAGTTTTTGAAATAGTATTTTTCGGGAGAAAAAAAACAGGAGGAATAAAGGCGAGAGAACACATTAAATAATTCCATATCTTCGAAATCGGGCATTCGAAGGAGTGGCGAAACCCTGCCCCCTGGGGGCGCAAGCGGTTTGGCATGTGGAGCAATGGTTAACTCTCCATCGGACGCTTGGCATTTCTGCGAATGCGCCGGCGACGTCGCTCCGAAGGCTTCTCGTAGTAACTGTTACGCTTGATGTCCCGGATAAGACCCTCTTTTTCACACATCTTCTTGAATCGGCGAAGCATCTGCTGGACCGATTCATTACCTCTAGCCCTGACTTTAATCATACTGTTATCACGGTTCCTTTCTTGATTTCAATTTTCCCGTTAGGGTTCGACGGATTATATCGGCGTACTCACGCCTTTGCAAGTGAAAATCACGCATCCGGCAAAGCGAATAATCAGGCGTCTTCCGGCCCGTTTGCTATCTGAATAGCAGTCAGGGCGGTGGCGGGGTCGTCGGTGAACTCGAATACCTTGTCCAGACCCGTTATACCAAAGACGCTGCGGACATGATCGTTCACGCTGCAGAGAATAAGCCTGCATTTGCCTGCGAGAACCAACTTTCGCAGACGGAGCAGAGCCGAGAGATTCGATGAGTTCAGGTGGCTTACTGCGGCGAGGTTTATTGCTACGCCGGCGCATTTGGCCTTCAGCATGTCCGTCAACTCTGTCATCTCGTCGGCGAACTGCGGATCGTCGGTCAATTCCGCAACAATAATATTTTCGGACCAGTTCTGGATAGTCATAGGCTTCCGTTCCCTTTCAAATTCTTCCTTCCAGCATAACCTGCGAATTTCCGATTTTCAATTTCCAATTTCCAATTTGAGGCATGGCGCCCGGCAGTTTGTCTTTTTATCTTTTTTTCCAATTGGAAATCGAAAATTGGAAATTGGAAATTCTATCGGCATCGCACCAGTAGCGGTTTGTCGATCTGCTCGGCTGTGATTGCCTTGTCGATGTCTTTCAGGAAGCGTTTCCCGTCGGTGTAATAACCGGCAGTGGGTTTCAGGTCGGCGATGCGCTCGGCCCACCAGTTATTCAGCAATTCCATAAACAGTTCACGCAAATATTTGCTGACCATGCTGGCCAGTGCGACCGGTAGCGAATCGCTTTCAGCCTTTGTGCAGAAGCGGATTTCCGCGCTGCGATTACCGTTGCGGACGATATAGGTGCTGCATCGCTCGGATTCTTCGACGATTTTTATCTGCGCTCCGTCGAATATTTGCTGCAAAGGCCTGACGTATCGCGTGCGTCCGCCCTGCCGATCAACAACGATGCGGGTCGGTTCATCTTCGCCGGCGTAGGTCCGAAAAACGTAGTCCAGAAGGCGGGCGGTTATTCCGAAGGAAGCCACCGCCTTGTTGCGAGTGCTGCGGATCAGACGGTTGTATTGCCCGGCAAAGACGGATTCAGCCCGGACGGATTCAAGGGTTATTCCTCGACGGGTCATGGCTTGGGTAACTCCCCGGGCGCGGAGCGACAGGTCTTCAGCCCCGGCCTGGCGTGGCAGAGACGGGTCGGCATTGGCATACCAGCGATAACCCTGCATCATGTCGCCGGCCGACGGAGCGAGACGACTAAGAAGTTCACGGAGCGAGCCGGGAAGCGGTCCGGTTTGGGCGAGCATTCCAAGTACGCCTCGCTCGATATGCACCAGACCCGCGCTGCGAACGTGCATGGCTTTGGAATCAGCCACCGGAAGGGCGGGTGAGCGAGTAAAACCTTTCTTCGCCACCGTACCGGCCAGCATACTCCAGAAGCACTCATCGGCTGAATGGTCCGGAACGCGAAAAACGCTTGCCGACACCACCAGCGGGCCGAGTATCGGTCCCAGACCGGCTTCATCTATTCCTGCAATAATCGCCATTAGTAGCGAAATTATAGACCGTTTCGCCGGTGTATGAAAGGATTGTTGTTTTCAACGAGGCTTCCGTCGTCGCAGCATCGCCAGACCTCCAATGACCAGCAGCGACAGCGCAGCCGGTTCAGGAACGGTCAACATGGTATAGCCGGTCAGGTCGCCTTCGGTCAGATAGCTCAAGGTGTAATCCTGGCCGTAGATCGCGCCGGTAATGTCGGCCCAATCCAGGATGGAATCATCCCAGTAGCGGATCGCGTCCGTGCCATTGATCATCTCCATAAAGTCGGCCAGTGAATCATCGGCATCACCATACAACGCCAGCATACCACCGCTGGCCATGTTGATGAAACCGTCGCCGTCCTCATCGTAGTCGATGGTCAGAGTTCCAGCTACACTCACAAGCCCGCCGCCCGTGATATTCAACGTCCCCCGACCATCGCGGCCGACATAAAGGACGCCGCTGTTGGTCCAGGTCGAACCGATGCCATCGACCGTTACCATGCCGGTGGAACCGGAGTTGTTGCCGATGTAGCCCCTGTCATTACTGACTGCCCCGCCGCCATTGGTGATATTCAACGTACCCCGACCGGAGGAGCCTACCCCGATGCCGCTGCAGGTCAAGGTCGAACCGCTGCCATCGACCGTTACAACACCTCTGGAGCCGGAGTATCCGCCGATGGAGCAGGAATTACTGACGACGGACCCGCCATTGGTGATATTCAACATCCCCTGCTGGCCATAGTTTTTGTAGCCGACATAGATTCTGCTATTTGTCCAGGTCGAACCGCTACCATCGACCATTACCTCGCCAGTGGAACCGGACAAATAGCCGATGCGGCCAGTGTGATTACTGACGGCCCCGCCATTGGTGATATTCAACGTACCCTGACCATATATGCCTACTGCGAGACCGAGACCGCCACTGCAGGTCAAGGTCGAACCGCTGCCATCGACAGTTACCACGCCGGTGGAGCCGGAGGATTTGCCGATATCGCAGCTCGCCCCCCAGGAACAAATGGCGGTGCCGCCATTGGTGATATTCAACATACCCTGTCCCTCGCCGCCGACGTACAAGCCGCCGTCGCAACCGATAGTCCAAGTCGAACCGATGCCATCGACTGTTACCACACCGGTGGAGCCGGAGTAATGGCCGATGCAGCTGTATGCCCCCCGGGAAGCACTGACAGCCCCGCCATTGGTGATATTCAACGTACCCTGACCGGAGTCGCCGACGTAGAGGCAGTCTAATACGCCGCTGCATATCCAGGTCGAACCGCTTCCATCGACCGTTACCACGCCGGTGGAGCCGGCCTTATAGCCGATGTAGCCTTTTTTGCTCTCGACCGATACACCACCACGGATCGCCAACGTACCGTTTCCGGCGTATCCTGCTCCCAGAGCACCCGTACTGTCCTGAGTCAGGTTAATCGTTATGTTGTTAAGCGTGAGGGTCTGATTCAGGTCGTCGGCCGAATCGAACAGCAGATCCACATCGCTGACCAAGCCGTGGGTGTTAATCGTCCCCGTTCCGGTCAACTGGGTTGGCCCGGCAAGGAGAGACCCCGTCGTAAGCGTGCCGCCATTGAAGTGTATCTCGCTGGCGGCGCCGTCATATCTTGCGACCCAAGTATCGTATGCTACGCTGACTGCCCCGCCATTGGCGATATTCAACGTCCCCTGACCGGAGTCGCCGACGTAGATGTTTCCGGTATTGGTCCAGGTCGAACCGATGCCATCGACTGTTACTACGCCGGTGGAACCAGAGTAATGGCCGATGTAGCCGTCTCTGCTATAACCACTGGAATGACTGACTGCCCCACCATTGGTGATATTCAACGTACCCTGACCGGAGTCGCCGACGTAGAGGCCAACGGTAATAGCCCACGTCGAACCGCTGCCATCGACCGCTACCTCGCCGGTGGAACCGGAGTCATAGCCTATGTATCCACACCTTGAACTCAACTCGCTACCGTCATTGACGGTTACGCTGCCGGTAGCGGTCTTGCCGATGTAGGCATCTGAACCGCCTCCGCCATCGATCCACCATAAATCGTCGGTCGGGTCAACGTCTCCGTCGGGCATAATATCAGCCTGCAAAGGCGCCGCCAGAGTAAGTGACAATAGAGAAACCAAAATCCATGCGAAATTGTGTGAACGCAACACCGAAGCCTCCTTTTCCTGCGCAGCACCCTGCGGAACGAGCAAAAATATAAAAAACCACCAAGGATTGTACCACAAATCCCGAAAATGGCAAGCGAAAAGCCGGGAAGTTATTTTCCTGGGGTTACTTACGCGGTGTGTTGCTCCCTCTCAAGCCCCGCCATTCGACTCGTGCTTCGTAGCGAAGTGTCGCTACTTCGCAGAGTAGCAATGGCTGGGCTTTTTTGTGTCTCGTGCAAATTTTACTGAAAAACACCGGCAATCGGTGGTAATCCACAGATGAGAGGATATACTCAATTAATTCAGGAAAAAAGACAGGTTAATAGGAAAGGGCGATTATGCGTTATGCGGTAATTATGGCTGGTGGGTCGGGAAAACGGCTTTGGCCAGCGAGTCGGGAAGATAAACCCAAGCAACTAATTAAAATGATTGACGACAAATGCCTGCTGGGCGTGGCGATGGAGCGGTTGTTGGGGCTGTTCGAGCCGGAGCAGATTCTCGTTATTACCAACGACGCCTATGCCGAAGACGTTCGCGAGTGTCTTTCGTCGCTACCGGCCCAGAACGTCATTGGCGAACCGGAAGGACGCGACACAGCCAATGCCATCGCGCTGGCGGCTGAACTGGTGGCTGCACGCGACGGCGACGCGACAATGGCAATCTTCACCGCCGATCATATCATTCGCCCTGAAGATGAGTTCCGCCAATGCGTCGAGCAGGCGTGCGGCGCCGCTGAAGAGAACACCGACTCGCTGGTTACCTTCGGAATCCGTCCGACCTTCCCGCACGTCGGCCTGGGATACGTTCACTGCGACGAGAAGATTTCCGATCGGGTTCACCGCGTCCGCGCGTTCAAGGAAAAACCAAACCACCGCACCGCGCGATACTACGTAGAGTCCGGCGAGTATTTCTGGAACAGCGGAATGTTCGTTTGGAAAGTCGGCGCGATCCGCAATGCACTGAAAAAATTCCTGCCCGAATCAATCGACGCTCTCGCGCCCGTCGGAGCCGCTGCCGCCGAAGGCAAGGACATCACCGGACTGTTGAGCGAGATTTACCCGAAACTACCCAAAATCAGCATCGATTACGCGATTATGGAAAAGGCTGACGATGTGCTTATGGTCGAGTTGACGTGCCAATGGCTCGACGTCGGTTCCTGGCCCGCGATTGCGGACGTTGCCGAGCAGGACGACGACGGAAATGCAATTGTCGCACCAAGGTCCGTCGTCCTCGATTGCAACCAGAACGTCATTTTCTCCGACGACGAGCATCTCCTGGCAGTGGTGGGAATGGACGATTGCATCATCGTACACACTGCCGACGCCACGCTGGTATGCAACAAATCCGACTCCCAAAGGCTTAAGGAACTGGTCGATCTGATCGAGCAAAAATACGGGTCGGAATATATCTAATTGCGGATTGCGGATTGCGGATTGCGGATTTTTTCCTAGTCCCAAGTCCCTAATCTCCAGTCCCTGTTCTACTGATTACCATGAGCAGGTGGATTGGAATAGATCACGGTACAAAGCGTATCGGCGTAGCCGTCGGCGACGCCGAGGGGCGAATCGCCACGCCGTTGGAGGTTTTGTCGGCGGATGACGTCGGCTTTGCCGAACGGATCAAGAAAATCGTCGCCGAGTATGACGCCGTCGGTGTAGTCGTCGGCTGGCCTCTGCTGGGCGATGACAGCGAAGGTCCGCAGGCCAGATTGGTGAGGCGGTTCGCCGCGGACCTGGCCGAGCGCACCGGGCTGGATGTCCGGCTATGGGATGAGCGATTAAGCAGTTTCCAGGCGGATGAACACCTCAAGGGCGAATTTACCATCAAGCAGAAAAAGCATCGGCAGGACGCCATTGCAGCGGCGACGATCCTGGAGGATTTCTTCACCGGCGACGGACCGACCTTGGCGCATAGGCCCGGGGATTTACATCCGTAGGATAGTATCGATGAACAGCGTGAAACAGGGATCAAAGGTTTTTCTTTCGGTCATGGTACTTGCGGTAACTATTTCCGCTTCGGGGTCCGATGCGTATGGACAAGAGGGTCAGGCAATGAGAGACCTGCAAGTGGTTCGAAAAAGGCTCAGCGAATCCCTCCTGGCCGCGAGTCCGAAACCAGATTCTGCGAAGATCAAGGAGATTGCTGCATCGTTGCGCCCCGACGGCAGTTGGGCGGATATAGATTACGACGACCGGGGCAGGACGGCGTGGAAAACGAGGCTTCACTTGAACAGGCTTGGGGTCATGGTCCGGGCCTATCGGTCTGCCGGACACGCGATGTGCGGGGATCGCGACTTGAAGCGGAGCATCCTGTCGGCCCTTGATTTCTGGCTTACGAAGGATTTTCGAAACCCCAACTGGTGGTGGAACAAAATCGGCGTGCCGCTCAACATCTCGGCGATACTTGTCTTGATGGAAGGGGACATCAGCAAGACTCAGCGAATGGCGGGGACTAAGATTCTAAGCCGCGCCAAACTTGGCATGGTAGGGCAAAACCTGGTGTGGCTTGCAGAGATTACGGTTGCTCGCGGATGCCTGGAGGGCGATCCCGAGGTTGTCGCCGAGGCGTCAAAGCGAATGGCCGACGAGATTCGGATCAAGTCAGAGGCTGGTATCCAGGCGGATTTCAGTTTCCATCAACACGGTCCGTGTCTCTACTCCGGCGGCTATGGTCTGGGGTTCTCCCGGTCCTGTGCAAAATGGGCTTACATTCTGCGCGGCACACGGTTCGAATTCCCGGCAGAGAAGATAAAGATACTGTCAGCCTACATATTGGACGGGCAACAATGGATGGTTCGAGGCCAAACATTCGATTACGGCGCGAACGGACGTGAAATTACGAGGAAAAGCGCACACGCGAGAGCAAGATCGCTTTTGGGCGCCTGTGCGCACATGGCGAAACTGGCGACGCCTCGGAAAGCGGAGTTCCAGGCCTTTGCCGAGCGACTTAGGGGCGGCAGGCGGCAAGGGGCTACGGGTCTGATCGGTAATCGGCATTTCTGGCGGTCGGACATAATGACGCATCAGCGAAGGGATTATTACGCTTCCGCCCGCATGTTTTCGGATCGCACGTCCAACACCGACTCGCCATGCAACGACGAAGGCCTGAAAAGCCACCACATCGCCGACGGAACGGCCTTCGTGTTGCGCACCGGCGAGGAATACCATAACATTTTCCCCGTTTGGGACTGGCGTAAAATCCCCGCCGCTACGATTGAACAGACTGGAGCGGCGTATGATCCCAAGACCGTCCGCAGGCAAGGCAGCCGAAGTTTTGTTGGCGGAGTATCGGACGG
The DNA here is from genome assembly GCA_030631085.1 of Planctomycetales bacterium. GTDB lineage: Bacteria > Planctomycetota > Phycisphaerae > SM23-33 > SM23-33 > JAUWNJ01. The sequence goes on from DAOVLV010000018.1 coordinate 12,096, forward strand.
CATGTACGGAA
>DAOVLV010000293.1 GCA_030631085.1 Planctomycetales bacterium
CCGGAAGGTCGCGTGGTTCGAACCCCGCCCCGCCTAGTGGATGACTGTCGAGAATGAGGATATTGTGAAGCGACTGTTATTCGTAGCACATCGCGTACCGTTTCCACCGGACAAGGGAGAGCGGCTGCGCGCGTTTCACGAGATACAGGCCCTCTCGCAACAGTTCGACGTTACAGTAGCGGCCCTGTCGCACAATCGTGAGGATATGGAGTCTGTTGCGGGACTGCGGGAGTTCTGCCGGAAGATTCTTGTCGCACCGGCTGCCGGAGCAACGGGATTGATTCGAGGCGGGATTTCCTTACTGACCGGCGGTAGCGTTACAGAGGGATATTTTCATAGCCGACGCCTCCAAAAGATGATTATTTCCGAGAATCGGCGAGAACCTTTCGATTTGGTTATGTGTTATTCCTCCAGCACGCTGCCTTATGGTCTGGCCGTGCCTGCGCCGGTTCGCATCATCGACCTTGTGGATATCGACAGCGCCAAGTGGGCGAGTTATGCAAACTCTACCTGGTGGCCGAAGAGTTGGCTTTATCGCCGGGAAGCCGCCGCCGTTGCCCGTCTGGAGCGACAGGCCGTTGAGCGGTGCGACGCTGCCTTGCTTGTAAGCGATGCCGAGTCGTCTGCGATGGGCTTCGGTGGCGACAAGGTATTTGCCGTTTCCAACGGAGTAGATTTGGACTTTTTTCGACCCGATACCGTCGCGCCGACAGACCTCGGATCATCAAGCCTGGTCTTTACAGGGACGATGGACTACAGGCCTAACGTTGAGGGGGTCTGCTGGTTCGTCCGTGAGGTCTGGGATGAGTTGAAACGCCGGATACCGGAACTGACGTTTATGATTGTCGGGCGGAATCCGACACGGACCGTAAGGCAACTTGCGAAAACTCCCGGAGTGGATGTAACCGGTTCAGTGCCTGATGTCAGGCCTTACCTAGCCGCCGCCGGAGTGACCATCTGCCCGTTGCGAATAGCGAGAGGCATCCAAAACAAGGTTCTTGAAGCAATGGCTATGGGCAAAGCGGTCGTAGCCTCATCGTCCGCCCTTGAAGGACTGGAGGCCGGGGTGGGAGAGGACCTGCTGAAAGCCGATACGCCCGACGAATGGCGGAAACATATCTTGAAATTGCTTACGGACGGCGAGTTGCGCGATCGGCTGGGCCGGACCGCTCGAAAATGCGTCGAAAACAAATATAACTGGGCGACACGAATGGAGCCGCTAGTGTCACTGTGCCGACGACTGATCCAGTCGAAAGCGCGGGGTTCTGTCCGATGACGGCTTTGACGAAGAATGTGGTGTGGACTGTAATCCGCCGCGCCGGACCGACGAATTGAGGACGCATTCTGTGGCACTTACAAATGTCTGCATGTTGGTAACGAACCGAGGCGTTGATGACCCTCGTGTATGTATGGAGGCTGAAGCCTTGGCATGCAGGGATTATAAAGTTACCGTTATAGGATGGGACCGCGATGCGGACAAAGACACCGACATTTGCCAAAACAATGTAAGATTCCTTCGGCTGAAATTGCGTTCGACGCACGGCAGGGGAATTATCCAGCCAATTTATCTTGCCGGTTTCTGGCTGCGAGTTTTGCCGGTGATAAGACGACTTCGTCCGGATGTTATCCATTGCCATGACCTGGATACGCTTCCGGTTGGGTTGTTTTCAGCGGGGCAATTGCGCGCCCGACTGATCTTCGATGCCCACGAAAACTATCCCGACATGATGGTCGGTCACCTGCCTTCTACAGCAGTTAAGGCGTTGCGCTGGCTGGAGCGTCGGTTGGTGCCACGTTGCGATTTGGTTATCACCGTCGGGAACCGTCTGGCCGAGCACTATCGGAAGATGGAGGCCAGGAAGGTTGTTGTGGTGGGCAACTGGAAGGACCCTGCCGATTTCAAGTTTCCGCCTGATACAATCTCCCGAACCCGCCGGGAACTGGGATTGCCGAATGGCGTAATCGCAATCTGCTTTGTGGCGAATCTTGGCCCGGAACGCCGCCTCGAACCCCTCCTGGCCGCCGTTACCGACGACAAGCGATTTGCCTGTGTTATCGGCGGCGACGGCCCACAGGTCGACCTGGTCCGGCAATATGCCGAGAACTACGATAACATCACTTATCTAGGCCGAGTTGCTCCGGGACGGGTGCCGTTGATTACCGCCGCCTGCGACGTTGTCTATTACGGGTTTGACGAAACAAATCCTAACGCTCAATGGAGCGCCCCTAACAAATTGTACGAAGCCATCGCCGCCGGCAAACCCGTCCTGACCGGCGATTTCGGCGAGATCGGACAGGTTGTGCGGAAGGAGCGGTGCGGGGTAATCGGGAACCTTGGTTCATCGGCGGATCTGGCCCATGCCCTGGCGAGTTTGACCAAGCCGGGCGAATTGAAGGACCTGGGAAGTCGCGCCGTTCAGGCTGGACGGTTGTATTCCCGTAAGCAGGCAATTGTGATGCTCTTGAATGCTTACGAGTCCATAGCGAAATCTGCGCAGTGCAAACAACGCAAAAACGCCTGTCCCATACTGAAAGGAACATGAGAATGCAAAGACGCGCTTTATCGAACGTCTGTTTTCTTCTGACGTGCATCCCGCTTGGTGCGGTTGTCCCCGCGCTGGAAGCGCAGACGAAGAAGGCGGCGCATCGTCCTATCTACGTGCTCTTCACCGTGGACGTGGAGTCGTTCACAGACGGCAGTCCGGAGCGGGATATATGGGGGCGCGGGCCGAACGAACCCGAAGAGCATGGAATCGGACGGATGATGGATATCCTTGACCGCCACGGCGCCAAAGGTACATTCTTCGTGAATATTTACGAAGCGCCGAAAAGCGGCGAGGACACGATGGCCGAAGTGTGCCGCGTTATCCACTCCCGCGGACACAACCTTGAACTCCATACGCATCCGGCGCCAATGTTTGGGGGCAAGTTCAGTTACATGCAGTACGCCGACTTGGCCAAGCAAACGGAAATACTCAAACGGGGCGCAGAACTTATCAAGGAATGGGCCGGGGTTAAAGTGGTCGCTCATCGGGCGGGCGGCTACATGGCCAACCTGGACACAATCAAGGCTTGTAAGGAGACGGGCATATTTGTCGAGTTCTCCCACAACATGGGCTGGCCTAAAAGCGATCTTGGCCGGGAAGGCCTGACCCAGAACGCGCCGTTCGTCCGCGATGACGTTCTTTGTGTGCCTGTAACGTGTTATATCCAGGCCAGTGCGGGCAGTTGGAAGTCTATGCGTTTTCTGGACATCGAGTCGAGTTCGCCGCAGGAGGTCCGCAAGGTCGTCGCCGATCTGCACGCTAACGGCGTGCGAACAGCCGTGGTTATGCTGCACAGTTTCAGTTTTTTCCGTCTTGGTAAGCGCTATGAGCGCGTCGAAAACGCCCTCGACGAACTCGTTGCCGACTTCGTCGCCGACCCTGACGTTGAAGTGGTAACAGCCCGGCAACTCTACGAAATCTGGCGAGCAGATCCCGACGCACTGGTCGGCGCGGATTACATGCCTACGACCGGCTGGTGGATGACCTATCATCGCTCCTGGCAGCGGCTCGGGGAAGGTTGGAAGAACATCGCCGTCGCCCTTGGCCCGCCGGTGTTCCTTGTGCTTGTCATTGGCGGAGGCGTGGTA
>DAOVLV010000171.1 GCA_030631085.1 Planctomycetales bacterium
AGATGCTGCATCTGGACACCAGCAGCGACGGGAATGCGGACACGCACCTGATTTTCAAGGGTTACGGCGGGGCCGCTGCGATTACGCCGAAAGCCGAAATCGAAGGACTGGCTAAGGGCGGAGACCCGAAGACTTTCGTCGGTCGGGAGGTTGTCGTTCATCCTCGCGCGACGTCCTACATGCGCGCCATCGTAAAGAACGCCGACGGTACGTACGAGTGCAAAACGAGCCGGATCATCCCCTACTATATCCGAAGCGCCATGCCGAAATGGTTTGGTTTGCTGTTTTTGTTGACGCTTTTGGCAGCGGCGATGAGCACGCTGTCAAGCCAGTTCCACGCCGTCGGCACAAGTATAGGTCGCGACGTGTATGAACAGGTTACAGGCCGCCATGGCAAGAGTATAGGCATCACGCGAGTCGGCATCCTCGTCGGCATCATCCTGGCTGTGATCATCAGTTACCTCAACCCCGGCGGCGGGTACATCATCGCCCGCGCGACGGCGATTTTCTTCGGGCTGTGTGCTTCGGCGTTCCTGCCGGCATTCATCGGCGGGTTATTCTTCAAACGAATCACCAAAGCCGGCGCTATTGCGTCCATGATCGTCGGATTCGGCGCAACGGCGTTCTGGCTGGTCTTTGTCAAGACTTCAGAGGCAAGCGCAATCGGACTGGTGCAGAGGTTCGCCGAAGGCAAAAACAGCATCCTCGCCGACAGCCCCAGTTGGGCGGTCGTCGATCCGATTTTGATTGCCTTGCCCCTTTCGATCCTTACAGTAATAATAGTCAGCCTTATGACCAAACCGTCGAGCAAGGAGCACCTGGCGGATTGTTTTCGGTAAATAGATTTTCCAGTGTAATGTATTATAGTGTTTCGGGAACACAGTAGCGGAAAAGGTATCCGTCCTGTGTCTAATGTAACGAACGGAAAAAGGTACAACAGAAGGAGCCAAAAAAGATGAGAAGGAACTTGATTATGCTGGTAGTTTTGGCGGCAGCGGTAATGCTGCTCTGGACCCCGACTGCGCTTGGTCAGGCCTCCGACATCGAGGAAAAGGCAAGGGAAACCGGAACTGGCGAGTCGCTTGACGATTGGTGCAAGCGTACCAAGAATCCGACTGATTGGTTGTGTTGGGGCGCGGACTTGAGGATGCGCGAGATATTCGTCGCCAACCTGCTGCTTAACAGGGAAGACCGCCACTTCCAGCGATACCGCCTCCGCTCATGGGCGACGGTAACGCCGCTCAAGGACCTGGACTTTAATATTCGCCTGGTGTACGAGCCCAAGCATTTCTGCCAGCCTGCACGGCAGGCACAATGCAGGGATGCGTACTATATCGACGAGTGGACGATGAGCGAGGCCATCTTCGACAAGATGAACGTCAAGTGGTCTAACATCATGGGGATGCCGCTTTCGATAAAAGTCGGTCGCCAGGACATCATTCTCGGAAACGGCTGGCTGGTGCTGGACGGTACGCCCCTGGACGGATCGCGGACGATCTTCTTCGACGCAGTACGGGCGACGCTGGATATGAAAGACGCCAAGACGAAGGCCGATTTGATCTACATAAACCAGCACGCCGACTCGGATTGGTGGATCGATCCGTTCTGTGACAAAGACTTCCATAACATGGAGCAGGACGAACAGGGCGTAATCCTTTACGTTACCAACAAGTCGCTGGAGAATACCGAGATAAGCGGTTATTTCATTTACAAGCACGACAATCGCGTAATCGGTGAAGAGCCTGGCGACATCCGGGCAGGACACCTTGCGCCATGGCAGGCGGGCAACGACTCCGACATCTATACCTTCGGCGGTCGCATAGCCGGGGCGCTTAACGAAAACTGGAACTATCGTGCCGAATTCGCTCATGAGTTCGGATATAAGAACGGCGATGATCTCTGCGCGTTCGGGGTTAACACCCTCCTCGAATATCACCTGAGGGACAAACTGAAAAACAGTTTCCGCGTAGGATATGAGTTCCTCTCCGGCGATGACCCGGACACAGGGAAAAACGAGCAGTTCGACCCCCTCTGGGGTCGCTGGCCTCAGTTCAGCGAAATGCTGGCCTATACTGTTGCGTTGGAAAACCGACCCGGCGAGACCACTAATCTCCACCGCATGGGCCTCGGCTGGACGTGCCACCCAACAGAAAAACTGCAACTCAAAACCGACTATCATCTGCTCTTCGCCGCTGAAAGAGATTCCTACCAGGGAAGGCCCTACTTCAGCAACGAGAGTTTCTTCCGCGGACAATTGCTTACCAGTAAACTCATGTACAAGATCAACAAGTACGTTTCCGGGCACTTGTGTGCAGAGTTTTTCTGCCCCGGAAATTTCTACTCCGAGGACTTCAACGAATTCGCAGCCTTCTTCAGGTACGAATTGGTCTTCACCTGGTAAGCAGGTCGCCATAGCATTAACTTCAGGTTAGTAATACGGGTCGCCCCTGTCATTGGGGCGACCCGTTCATTTTAATGTACAGCGCCTATTGTTTTTTCCGGTACAAGTTACTATTCTGATTTGATGGTTTCCGATGATACAACCCCGGCTGAACGCCTGCTCTTGAGCGGAAACGAAGCCGTCGCCAGGGCCGCTCTGGATGCGGGTGTGGCGTTGGGGACCGGTTACCCCGGCACGCCGTCCACGGAGATTCTGGAGAATTTTTCCCGGATAGGCGGCCTGGCCCAATGGGCGCCGAATGAAAAAGTCGCAATGGAAGTCGCCCTGGGCGCATCCTTTGCCGGTGCTCGAACGCTTGTAACAATGAAGCACGTCGGGCTGAACGTCGCCGCCGACCCGTTGTTCACTTCCGCTTATACCGGCGTAACCGGCGCGATGGTGATAGTTACAGCCGACGACCCCGGCATGGCGTCGAGCCAGAACGAGCAGGACAATCGCCACTACGCACGGGCCGCCGGCATACCGATGTTCGAACCGTCAGATTCCCAGGAAGCCTACGATTTCACGCTCCGGGCGATTGAACTGTCCGAAAAATTCCACACGCCGGTCTTTCTGCGCGTAACCACCCGCATCTGCCACTCCAAAACGGTCGTGATTCCCACCTGTTCGGTGCCGGCACCACAAAAACCGGAGTTTATCCGAAATATCAAGTCCCGTGTCATGATCCCCGCATACGCCAGGCCTGCTCATAAGCGCATGCGAGAGAGGCTGACCCAAATCACCGATTGGAACGAACGCAGCAACCTGAACCAAACCATCAAGGGCAACGACGACCTTGGTATCATCGCCACAGGTATCTCATACGCCCACGCGCGCGAAGCCGCTCCGGAAGCAAGTTTCCTGAAGATAGGACTGACCTGGCCGCTGCCGATAAAGACAATCGAGAATTTCACCCAAAGCGTCGCGCGTTGCGTAGTAATCGAGGAAGGCGATCCTGTCCTGGTCGAAACGCTGCTCGCAGCCGGCCTGAAAGTTGAAGGCAAAGACCCGATGTACCGATTCGGCGAACTGGACGTAGGGCGCGTGCGTCGAATTCTTTCGGCGGACACGTCCCCCGAACCAGCGCCGGCGAAGGGCAAACCCCCGCAATTGTGTCCGGGCTGTCCGCACCGCACCGGTTTTGAAATCCTCAAGAAGTTAAACTGCATCGTACCGGGCGACATCGGCTGTTATACGCTCGGCGTACTGCCTCCGTTCGAGGCAATGGACACCTGTGTCTGCATGGGCGCGAGCATCGGCGTAGGACTGGGGATGAGACACGTATTACCGGACGAAGAAGCCCGCCGCGTCGTAAGCGTCATCGGCGACAGCACCTTCGTTCACAGCGGAATAACCGGGCTGGTAGAGATGGTGTACAATCCGCCTAAAACCGGGCACGTGGTACTCATCCTTGATAACGGTACGACGGCAATGACAGGCCTGCAGGAGCACCCCGGAACGGGGCGAAAACTCGACCATCAGCCGACCAACCAAATCATCTTTGAGGATTTCGCCAAATCGCTCGGTATTGAGCGCGTCGAAGTGTTCGACCCCACAAAGGAGGCCGAGAAGTTCGAGCGTGCCCTGGCTGAAGCGTTGAAATCCGGGGAATTATGCGTGATTATTGCCCGTCGTCCTTGCCTGCTGGCAGTAAAGAAAATTCGGGAATACGAAAAGCAAGCCGCCGAGGCCAACGCCCATGAATAGTCAAATACGTAACACGGGCGTCTCGCCCGTGCGGAAACACAGAAAACAAGCCACGGAATTCACGGGCGAGACGCCCGTGTTACGTATTGCTGCAACATTTTGTAAAAACAGAACTTACGGGATATAATCAGGTAAAATCGGTCAGATTGAGATGAGCAATACCGTTACAAATGTCGTAATTGCCGGACTTGGTGGCCAGGGCGTCCTGAAGGCGTCGGACATCCTGGCCGAGGTGGCTTTTCGGGCAGGGCTTGACACAAAAAAAAGCGAGATTCACGGAATGAGTCAACGCGGCGGATCAGTCAACAGCGACGTCCGCTTCGGAAGCAACGTCCTCAGCCCAATGATTCCATCGGGCCGGGCGGACTTCCTCGTCGTGCTCGACGGCGATCAGGTCGATGTCAATCGTCATATGCTTCGTGAAGGAGGTGTCCTGATTGACCCCGATAAAATCGACGTGAATGCTCTTGCCAATCGTCGCAGCCTCAACGTTGCAATGCTGGGAATCTTAAGTAATCATCTCCAAATCGATCTGGAAATTTGGTTAGATTCAATAAAGGCCAATCTCCCTGAAAAACTGCACGACACAAATATCGAAGCATTCAAGACAGGGCGAAACGCCGCAGGAGATTAATAACAGTGGCGATATTATGGAATGACATAGGCGGTAAATTCAATCCGGCTTGCAGCAGTGATTATCTGCCCGTCGATCAACTTCGAACCCTCCAGACTCAGCGCCTCCGGGCCGTCGTTCACAGGGCATACGGCCGCGTTGAAATGTATCGCAAACGAATGGACGAGAAGTCCGTTACTCCCGATGATATTCGCAGCCTCGACGACATTGCGAAACTTCCTTTCACCGTAAAAATTGATCTTCGGGACACATACCCGTTCGGCCTGTTCGCCTGCGGCATCAACGAAGTGGTTCGCCTGCACGCATCGAGCGGTACGACGGGCAAGCCGATTGTTGTGGCATATACAGCCGAAGACATCGACGTCTGGACTTCGGTGATGGTTCGCACGTTCGCCGCCTGCGGGTGTGGGCAAGGCGAC
>DAOVLV010000432.1 GCA_030631085.1 Planctomycetales bacterium
AGAAACAAAGTCGATTACCTGTCCGTTCACCGTGGCGGGCGATATGACTACCTCGGCGGCAGGTTGAGAATCAACGCGGGTCTCGACCTGGACGGGAAACTCAATTTCGGCGGTAGAAGGACAGTTCTGTCTGCCGGCAGCGCGTTGCTGAATTTCTCGCGCGGCGACGTGCTCAACAGCCAAAACGCCGTCTTACGCGTCGGACCAAGGTCGCTGACCATTTTCGCAAAGGGTTTTAATCCGAAAAAGGAATTCAGGTATTTCCACACGGACGGGCTGGTACATTTCGCCGGCAATGACCTGGTTCTCGCGCCCCGCGAGTGCTTCACCGGATGGGGCACGATTGACGACCACGTGGACAGCAGCGGCTGGATCTACGCGACCAAAGGCGGCGCTATCGACCTGCGAAAGGGGTTGTTCGTCCGCAGAGGAACTGTCGATCTGGGCGAAGGCAGATTAACAGTAAGGAACGGCAGGAGCGGGATACAAAGTGGGCGATTGTCGGCTGGGTCAATGACGGTCGGAGGCCCGCTCGTTGCAAAGATCACTCCGGCGGAGATTGCTCCGACCCTGTTCCGCCAGAGCGGCGGGTCATGTAACGCAGGCAAAGTTCTTCGCATAGGTTACTTCCCGTTCCGCAAGTTATATGTCGCTGACGCCGAACTGGAATTGGCGGAAGCGACCCCGCTTGATATTGTGGATTTACCCGAAGGTCCTCTTGAGGACGCAACAGCCATACCGTATCCGATTCCATCCGCGACGTACCATATGAGCGGCGGACGGCTCTCGGCTGGTTACCTATGCCTGTATGGTCTTCGCGCCAGAAAGAGCAGAGCCCAGTTCGTTCAAACCGGCGGCGATGTCAGCGTGAAGAACGGAGTGTCGGTCTATGGTTACAACGCCGGTTACACCATATCCGGCGGGAGGTTGAGAACGCCGGTTTTGCGGATAGGCTCCAGGTACGCGCATTCCGGCGGGAGGTTGGCGATTCGTAACCAACAGGCTCGGATCGAGGTCTCGCGGCGTTTGTCATTCGGCGCCGGCAGCAGATTTACCGCTGTGCCCGGCTCGACGATTCACATCACCGGCCCGAAGTCTGATACCAATCAGCAGTGGCTCGGTTCTACGGTCGAGAATTTCAGCACCGATCCGGCTGCGTTGGCTGGGCTTGAAAACCTCACCCTCATTTTTGAAGGCGGCGACGACTTCACCGCTACATTCGAGGTCGCCGGCGAGGACATAGGCGCGATACCGGAAGGACTTTTTGAAAACTTCGCACTGGACACGTTGCAAATCGGCGGCGAGGACGTCGCAAAAGTCCAATTGGTGGACCTGTTCGACAATCAGCCGGGGAGTGAAATTCCCGAGGCTCTATATGTCAGGAACCTCTTTATCGGCGCAGGCTCCAGCCTAGACACAAACGGGCTGGCCCTCTATTGCATCAGCGACGGCATGATGATGCAACTGTTCGACACCGATTTTGACGGTTTGATCTGCCAGAACGATCTGGCGTCGCTGGATTACGGAGGCGGGGAAGGTTCTCCGCCGGCTCCGATTCCCGAACCGGCCACCGCTTTGTTACTGTTATCGGGTGGAGTGTTGATGATGTTCCGGCAACGCCGAAGGGCCTGAGCGAAGCCGAAACGACGTTAATTGACAAGTTAAAATCACAGGGCGAGCAACATGCAACCTGTTGCTCGCCTTGTTGCTTAACCTGCTAAATTATCGGTTTGAGCAGTTCGGAGACGAAATCGCCGACTTTGGCGACCAGTTCATCGCGTGGAGCGTCTTTGGCGTCGGTGATGCGGTGGATGATGGCGGAACCTACGATAGCGCCGTCGGCGACCTCGCAGACGTGAGCGACCGTTTCGGCATTGGAGACGCCGAAGCCGATGCAGACGGGCGTGTCGGTGTGAGTGCGAAGTTCA
>DAOVLV010000448.1 GCA_030631085.1 Planctomycetales bacterium
AGCGCCCAAGGACTTAATCAAGGATCCGCTGGTCCGCAAGACCTATCTCGGTCGGACATTCCGGGGCGACGAGTTCGACAAGGACGGACACTTCGGCGCTCGCTAAAACCGCCCGCCTTAACCAAGGCTTCAGCAGACAGACGACTACGACGGCGAGTAATGTTAACCTTTTCCGCCAAGGAGTTTCAGCAGTCGTTCTGCACGCTTTGCAAAACGCAAACAACCTTCCGTCAATACTTTCCTGGCGGCTTGCTCACTCTGGCGGCGAAGTGCGACTCCGGCTGCGATCTCCATGTCGGCCCGGTCGGCATCCATCTCCTGCTCGAGCCGCTCAAGATTTACGCCGAGGCCTTTGCTTTTTCTGAAAAGGTCGGCTCCGAACTTCTGGCTGCCTGAAAGACGGTAAAGCGTCCCGTCGAAAAGTATCTTCGGAGTCGCCGTTACACCCATATACAGCGGTACGTATAGTGTTTTACGGACATTGTTGACGGCGAACCAGGCGTATGAGAACAGGTCGGGCCGTTTCGCCGGAATCACCGCAGTGTAGGCCGAGACGTTCCATCCGGGATTGAAAATCGGTCGGCGGCGGGACAGTTGGTTCATCAGTCCGGCGGTAATCCCGCCCCGATTTTCCCGGAGGGCCTTCATGACCAGTCGGCCTCTGGCGTCCTTGTCCCGCATGACGAGAAAACCGCTGCGGCTTGTCTTTTCGACGAAACTATCGGTGTACTGATAGACCCTCGCACCCGCCCCGGTCCGGTCGGCGAGCATCCAGTGCACCCCCCACTGCCCGCCTGCGACGACCCTATCCTCGTGAAGTTTTCGCAAAAGCCCTATCGCCTCCTCCACGTCCGCACACCTCTCAATGACTATTCGCGCAAGACCGGCGAGCATGCCCCGGTAGCGCGGGTTCGGCTCTTTGTAGCCCTGGTCCGGCACTATCGCCAGTCCCTTCTCGTTAAGGGCCATGGAAAGGTCGATAGTATCGGCGTCGCCGCAGGCGAGAAAACGGTAGATGCTCTTGCCGCGAGACTTCAGGCCCGCCACGTAGGCGGACTGAGGCCGCTCGGTCTGGTCGCGGTTCTTGTGCAGGAGCGTCCGCCCGCCGGCGTTGTGGCGAGGCGCTGAATAATAAGTAAAGCACTCAGGCCGGTTGATGCCTCGGTATTTCGCGCCGCGATAGACGAGGTACTCTTCGACATCGACGCCCGCAGCCGCGGCGATTGCCTCGGCCTCGACGATCCAGTGCGGCCCATAGCGACTGACAAGCTCAAGGTAGTATTTTCCCGCCGAGAGCATCTTTCGCTTGCTGATTCGCTCTTTCTCCCTCAGAAGTTTGTAGAATTCTCTCACGTCGCGCCGAATGGCCGAACGATTCACGCCGCCGAAGGTTTGTCCGACCTGCTTCGGTGAGCCTTCCAGACAGACAAGATCATCAGAAATTTCTTCAGCCACAGCGAGTCTCCCTATGTCAAAACCTGATAGTCAAAGCCAGTACACCTATGACGGCAGCCGCGAATCCGACCAGACCCCATTTTCCGACTCTCTCCCGCCAGATTGCCGCTCCGGCGATCTGAACCAGTATCATAACGCTGACGGTTGTAACGGGAAAGACGACTATTC
>DAOVLV010000128.1 GCA_030631085.1 Planctomycetales bacterium
ATCGCCAGTCGGAAAAAGGCGGCGACGTATCTGAACAGCCGATTCAGCAAGGTCCCCGGAATCGTCCCGCCGCCTCTGGGCACTGCCGAAATAAAGCCCACGTATCACCTGTACCTGTTGCAGATTGACCCGGAGATCGTCGGCGGCGACGTCCAGACGCTGAAGAAAAAACTCTCTGCCAAGGGCATCGTTAACATTCCGCATTATGCTCCGCTATACAAGTTCAGCATTCTGCGGCAACTCGGATATGACACCAAGGCGATAGAAAAAACCTGCCCCGCCGCCGAAAGAATGTTCCAAAAGACATTCACCCACCTGCCGCTGTATGATTTCACCAGCGAGCAGTTGAAATACCTGGCCGATGCGGTTATAGAATCGGTCAATGAGATGAAGGCCGGTAAGTGAACGAATTTGAAAACATTTTATACAAAAAAAGGAGCATGAAATGAGCAAAAATATCGCAAACGATCCCTTTCCGACACTGGAACACATGACCGTTAAAATGGTCAGGGAATACCTCACACGGAGCAAGTCGATTATTCTGCCTATGGGCGTAATCGAGCAGCACGGATACCACCTGCCGCTGAAGACCGACACGATTCTGGCCAATCATATCGGGCGGATGGTCGGCGAGCAGACGGAAATCATCGTAGCGCCTACGATTCATCAGTCCTTTTCGGGCGGCGACCTTCCGGGAACCATTAACATCTCCCCGGCGGTTATGTCCCTGGTGGTCCGCGACACACTGGTATCCCTGGCCGCCCAGGGGTTCCGCAATTTCTATATCCTTCTCTGCCACGGCGGCTCGGAGAACGCCCGGGCGCTCGACAACGCCCTCAAACTGCTGCTCCGGCTGAATCCCATGTTTGAAAAAGCCTTGATCGCACTGATGCCCAGCTGGAAATTCCGTCCCGACGACGATAACTCATTAGACGAAGGCGACTGGCACGCCGGATGGAATGAAACATCCAGGATCATGGCGCTGGAGCCGGAGTTGGTGAGAATGGACGAGTTGGAACTGGATGCCGAGCCGCTGATGAAGTTAATGGCCGAGCACCCGGACAACTACCAGCGCGCCGAGAAGATCGTCGATGACGAATTCGTGGTGCCTCGCATGAGCCAGAAGCCCGACATCAAGGTCGGCGTGATGGGCCAACCCAAGAAGGCCTCGCCCGAAATCGGCCGAAAACTCATCGAGGGCATCGTCAAAGGCATGTCGGATAAAATCCTGGAACTGGAAGCAAAGGCCGACGGCGTCTATAAGGAAGTGGCTTTCACGCCCGAACCGCTGATTATAAAGAAGTAACAGTTGAAAAAACGAGTCTTCCGTATCTGTGATACGATACGGATTAGAAAGGACACTGAGGAGCATCCTATGACCGACATGGCGCAAGAACTACAGGCAGAGGGTAACGGGACAGTATTGTTGCTGGTGAACAGTTCAGACACTGATGAATTTGGTCTCGTTGACGAGACGATGTCGGCGGCGCTGGGACATCTGGGTATCCCGTATAAGGTCTGGGACCTGGACGGAGGCGCGCCGTCAACCGAGCAGTTGCTCACCCATCGCTGCGTGATCCTGGGCCAGGACGGTCTCGGCAAAAAACTCGGTCAGAGCGGCGCCGAGGTGCTGCGGGATGCAGTCCAGGCCGGGGTCGGGCTGGTCAGTTTCGACGGCGACCTAGGCGGTTACAACGGCGCGTTTGCCGAAATCTTCAGGATAAGCCCAAGCCGGAAATCGTTATCGTGTTCACAGATTAACACAACGAACGTGGATCACTTCATCACAGCGACGCGCGAACTTACCGACCAGATAAGCCTGACAGAACCGGTTGAGGTCTGGCCTATCGAAAGCCCGCGCTATGGCCCTGCCGGCGGGAGTCTGCTGCAAACATCCAGCGGCTGGCCTGTGCTGATAGCGACTACATATGGTCAAGGACGAGCGGTCCTTTTCGCAGCCTCAGTCAAACTATGGACAAGGCAGGTGTTGGGCCACGCATCGGGGCTGGATGATGTGTTCTGGAAATCCATCGTCTGGGCGGCTCGCAAGCCTTTTGCGATTTACGCAATGCCGCCCTTCGCGACGATGCTGATCGATGACTGTAGCAGTTCCTACAATCATTTCCGCTATGCAGACGTGCTGAACAAGTACGGCTGGATTCCGCACCTGGAGATATATCTGGAAGACATCGACCGTGTGATGCACGAGGAAAGATATGCAGATTCGGCGAAAATAAAAGAATTGTACGACGCCGGGCTGGCGGAATTCGGCATCCACGGGATCACGTACACCAACCTGATGTGGTTCGACCACGAGGGACACAAGTCGCTTCCGGATCAACAGGTCGCCGAAAATTTCAAACTGTACGACGCCTGTATGAAAAAATGGCAGATCAAACCAAGCCGGTACGAGAACCCCCATTTCTCGGAAATGGGTAAAAACGCCCTGCCTTATTTGAAACAGCGCGGCGTCGAATATCTAAGCCTGAGTCTCAATTTCGACACTGCCTGGTTGGATGTCCCGCACAAGAAGCCCGCTTTCAAGCCCCCCGCGCCCTACCATCACCGGGGATATTACATGGGGTATCTGGCCGAAGACCCTGATTTCTTCCTTATAAGATCGAGTTTGTCCCCGTGGAGTTTCGATTCGCCGGATTATTTCCCGGAGAGCGATCTTCTGTGGGACAACACGATCTTCTGGGACGAAAGCCCGTTCAACAACGTCGAAGCGGCAGCCCGGGTGGGTATCAAACAGGTCCGGCGGGGAATCGACGCCAGATTTTTCGGGAATCTGTTCTGCCACGAACAACGGATAGCCGTGGTTACAATGTCGGAATGGGAAGAAATTTTCAGCCGCATCCACGACGGGCTGAAAAAGTACAATTTAATCTATCGGCCTTATGAATACATCTGCGACTATGTCCGAAGCCATCACGACACACGGATTTCCGATGTGTCGGTGAACGACGAGACCGGCAGGGTACACTGCAAATTGCAGGGGAAAAGTCGCGTAACAACAGCGCTGGAGGTGTACGCTAATAAAGGGGACGGCGTGCAATGTCAGTCATGCGATGTTCCGCAATTTACCGGGGCAGTGAGTGTAGAAAGTTGATGCGCTAAGCAGTTTCGTGAAAATGTTCCATACTGAACTTCCGCAGAAGGGCTGATTTCGACAGAAGAGCGCTGATCAATGAATAACAAAGCACAAGAACAACAGTCAGAGGGTAACGGGACGGTATTGCTGCTGGTGAACAGTTCCGACGCCGACGAGTTCGGCCTCGTTGACGAGACGATGCTGGCGGCGATGGGACACCTGGGTATCCCGTATAAGGTCTGGGACCTGGACGGCGGCGTGCCTTCGGCGAAGCAGTTGCTTGACCATCGTTGCGTAATCCTGGGTCAGGGCGGTCTTGGCAGGAAGCTCGGTCAGGCCGGCGCGGACGCGCTGCGGGATGCAGTCCAGGCCGGGGTCGGGCTGGTCAGTTTCGACGGCGACATGAGCGGTTACAACGGCGCGTTTGCCGAAATCTTCAGGATAAGCCCGGGCCGGAAACCGTTATCGTGTTCACAGATTAACACGACGAATGTGGATCACTTCATCACCGGTACGCGAGAACTGGACGACCAGGTAAAACTGACAGAAGCCGTGGAGGTCTGGCCTATCGAAAGCCCGCGCTACGGCCTGGCCGACGGGAGTCTGCTGCAAACATCCAGCGGCTGGCCTGTGCTGATAGCAACTACATATGGTCAAGGACGAGCGGTGTTATTCGCAACGTCCGTCAAATTATGGACAAAGCAGGTGTTGGGGCACGCATCGGGGCTGGATGATGTGTTCTGGAAGTCCATCGTCTGGGCGGCTCGCAAGCCGTTCGCGATTTACGCAATGCCGCCCTTCGCGACGGCCCTGGTCGATGATTGCAGCGCGTCCTACAATCATTTCCGCTACGCCGACGTGATGAACAAGTTCGGCTGGATTCCACACCTGGAGATATATCTTGAAGACATCGACCGCGTGATGCACGAGGAGAATTATGCGGATTCGGCGAAAATAAAGGAATTGCACGACGCCGGTCTGGCGGAATTCGGCGTCCACGGGTTCACGTACACCAACCTGATGTGGTTCGACCACGAGGGACGCAAATCGCTTTCGGATAAGCAGATTGCCGAAAATTTTAAACGGTACGACGCATGTATGAAGAAATGGGGCATCAGTCCCAGTCGGTTCGAGAACTACCATTTCGGGGAGATGGGCAGTAATGCGCTGCCGTACTTGAAGGAGCGAGGCATTGAATATCTGAGCATGGTCCTTAACTTCGATACAGCCTGGATGGACGTTCCGCACAAAAAACCCGCTTTCAAGCCCCCCATGCCCTATCATCACCGGGGATACTACATGGATTACCTGGAAAACGATCCTGATTTCTTCATTCTGAGATCGTACCTGGAGCCGTGGAGTTTTGATTCTCCAGAGGCAGCCGTGGAGGTCGATTTCCTGTGGGACAATACGATTTTCTGGGATGAAAGCCCGTTCAACAACGCCGAAGCGGCGGCCCGGGTGGGCATTAAACAGATCCGGCGAGGGATCGACGCCAGATTTTTCGGAGTCCTGGTCTGCCACGAGCAGCGGGTGGCGGTTGTTTCCATGTCGGAATGGGATGAAATGTTCAGCCGCATCCACGACGGGCTGAAGAAGTACGATCTAATCTACCGTCCGTTTGAATATATCTGCGACTACGCCCGAAGCCATCACGACACGCGGGTCTCGGCTGTTTCTGTGAACGACGAAACAGGAAAAGTGCACTGTAAATTGCAGGGGAAAACCCGCCTGGCAACGGCGCTGGAAATATACACCAATGACGCGGACGGCGTACAATGCCGCTCGTGCGATGTCCCGCAATTCACCGGGACAGCGAGCGTGGAGGACTGATTGAGTCGTTTAGAATAGGATAAACATCATGCAAACGAATGTTATTGATTCGGCTGTGCGTTTGCCGAGCAGGAACGGCAAGATAGAGGTTGACGACTGGTTCGCCATGGCTGAGCGATGGGGGATTTCGCATACCGTAGCATCGCCGCCGGATGAGTTCGTCGCCGTCTATAACGACGAAGGAAACGCTCTGATGGTCGATCTGGTGGAACAATATCCGGACCGGCTTTCGGGCCTGGCGGTGGCGAACCCGTGGTATGGGAAAAAGGCGGTCGATTCGCTCAAGAAGGCGTTCGAGCGGGGATTGTGTGGCCTGTTCCTTCACCCGCCCCGTCAGGGGTTCCAATTGGCCGAGTCCCTTCTCGATCCGCTCATCGAGGTGTGCCTGGAGTATGACAAGGCGATCTACGCCCACACCGGCACGCCCATCTGCGCGATGCCGTTCCAACTGGCTGAACTTGCCCGGCGATTCGGCGAAGCGACATTCGTAATGGGGCACATGGGCTGGAGCGATTTTGCCGGCTATGACGCTATCCCCGCCGCTCAACAGTCGCCAAACATCCTTCTGGACACCTCCTATACGACCACCGGGCTGGTCAAAGGCGCTATTGACGCTATCGGCGTCGATCGCGTCCTGTTCGGTACGGGCTATCCGCAGTCCCGCCCCGGACCGGAATTCGAAAAACTCAAACCGCTGAACCTGCCGGACGATATTTTCAACAAGTACGCCAACGAAAACGCAAGGCGAGTATGGAGAATTGAGACATGAAGGTCATCGACGCCCACACTCACTTTCCGGGAACGTCCTTCGGCGCTCATCCCAGAAGCGGCGAGGAGATTCGCGAGGAGTTCGAGTCCGCCGGATTGGCCGGCGCGTGGATTATGACGACCGACGGCCTGCGGGGTGAACCGGCCCGGCACAACGACCTGCTGGCTGAAGGGATTAAGGATCACCTGGACTTCTTCGTCCCCTTCTGCACGGTCTGGCCTAACGAAGAAACAGACGCCGCCCTGGCCGAACTTGAACGTTCCGTTCGCGACCTGGGAATGAGGGGGCTGAAACTTCATCCCTGGTTACAGGCCTTTTCGCTGACGCACCC
>DAOVLV010000329.1 GCA_030631085.1 Planctomycetales bacterium
GATTGCTCATCAGGTCGAGGTATCGCTGACGGTAGCGGGTTTCGACATCGACCAGGCCATGGAATTTCTCCGGCATCGGCAGCAGCGATTTGCACAGCAACGTCAACTTGTCGGCGAAAATGGTAATCTCGCCGGTGCGTGTCCTTATCATCGGCCCGGCGGCTGCGACAATATCGCCCAGGTCCAGAAGCCCCGCCAGCGACCACCCGGCTTCGTCGAGTGCGTTTTTCCGCAGGCATATCTGCATCGATCCGGTCTCGTCGCGGATATGCGCGAAGATGAGTTTTCCCATAGGCCTCATGAGAATCACTCTTCCGGCGGCGTCGGCTGTTTGCGATTCGTCGTCTTCTTTGAACCGTGCGAGAATTTCGGCGATTGCCTCGGCAGAGTCGTACCGCCCGCCGTAAGGATCGACGCCGAGATCGCGTATCTTTTCGAGATTCGCCAACCTGTCCTGATAAACCTTCTCAAGCATTTTGTGTGTTCTTTCCGATAAAAATTCCTCATCGAATATCGGGCAATTTTGCTTTACATTCACCGATAAGTCAAGCGCGGGGTGGGCGTGAGTGTTGTTGACTTATTCGTTCCGCGCACTACAATGTAATACATGAGCAACGTAACGATACGCATACCGGAAGCTTTGCGCAAGGAACTGAAGACGCTTTGCAAACAGCAGCATCGATCGACCAGCGAAGTGGTACGCGAGTCCCTGCGCCGGTACATCGACGCCGAGCGGCTTTACCGGATTCGCCAGAGACTCCGACCTTATGCCGAGGCCAGCGGCTTCCTTACCGACGAAGACGTATTCAAGGCTGTCTCGTGAGGGTCGTCTTTGACACCAACGTGCTGCTGTCCGGCGTGATGACGCGGGGCATCTGCGAGGCATTGCTGGACGTCTGCCTGAGTTCCGGGGTTTGCACTGTTGTTGTCTCGGAACACATTCTGGACGAGTTCGCCCGGCATGCCGAGACGAAATTTGGTGCTCCGGCCGACGAAATTCGCCGGACGGTCCGATTCCTGCGGAGGCGGATGGAACTTGTCGAACCGGTGCAAGTGCCTGTCAAGTCCTGCCGCGACCCCGACGACTTGCCCGTGCTTGGTACGGCCTTGGCGGCTGGGGCGGATTGCTTGGTAACCGGCGACCGCGACCTGCTTGACCTCGGGCAATTCCATTCGATCCCGATCCTCTCTCCGAGAGCGTTCCATGATGGTCTGCAACGGTAAATCTGAATTCCGGAACTCGAAATACGGAAAGGAAAGAATATGACGCCGAAAGCCGTAGGGTGGGTGAGGTTCTGTTCCCTGCACACGGAATTTCGCATACACCAAATCGCGTGTGCAGGGAACAGAACCTGCACACCCTATGGTTGCGAATTTCTCTACTTTTTTACCTTCGTTATTTTTCCGCCGGATTTGGCGGATTTGATTTCGGCTTCGACGATGGCGACGGCGTTGGCCGACTCGACTGGGGGGACACGGTCGGGTTTGATGCCGTTGGCGATGCAGTCGATGAAATACTTCAGTTCCTCGGCGTAAGCGTTGGCGGTAGTAACCTGCGGGGTCTGCTTTCCACCGCCGGCAGGATAGATCGTCAGCGCCGGCGACTGCCGGGAATCGAACTCCACGCTCGCCTTTTCAAACATAACCACCGCGCTCATACTAAAGGGGAACTCCGGCGGGAAATCCCATCCGCCCTCGGCTACGACCATCGGTCCGCCCTCATATTCATACTGCGCGACGATATGACCGATTCCGCCGTCTTCGTGTCTCACGCCGGTGGCGGATACCGCCGACGGTGGCCCGAAGAGCCACTGGAGCGTATCGACGTCATGAACGTGCAGGTCAATGGCCGCCAGTCCGCTCTGACCGGCATGGAGCATCCACCCCTCCGATGACCAGGTAGGGTTAGGACTGACCCGTCTGAGTACCGCACTGAGGACCTTTCCGTACCGCCCGGAGTCTATCATCTCTTTAATCATGACGTATTCAGGCCAGAAGCGCAGGCAGTGTCCTATCATCAGCATTTTACCGGCCTTATCGGCTGCGGCGATCATCTTTCCGGCTTCTTCGTTCGTCAGGGCCATGGGCTTCTCGCAGAAGACGTGCTTACCGGCGGCAAGGGCCTTGATTGTCATCGGCGCGTGCAGGTACGTCGGAAGGCAGAGGTCCACCACGTCGATGTCCGGTTCGTCCAGCATCCGGTCGATCTCGGTGAATGTCCTGATGCCGCTGAAGTCCATCTGGTCGCCGGCGCCCGTGTCGATGTTACCCCCGACGGTGTCGCTGCCGGGCGCCAGCCGCTCGGCGTGGGCGTCGCAAACGGCGACAACCTCGGCGGCATCCACTTCGTCTCTGTAAGCGGCGAAATGCGTCCCGCCCATCATTCCAAGTCCGACAAGACCAACTTTTACTGCCATAGTATTATCCCTTTCATTCATTGGTGTTTATGGAAGAATCTTTTTCAATCGCCCTGCCGTTTTGCGGAGGAAGGCCATCTCGCTCTTGTCCTTCGGGCCTATACCGACTTCTGCCGTAACCGGTCCGTTGTAGCCGAGGCGGGCCAGCATTTTCAGGCTCTCCGCCAGCGGGACGTCGCCGTCGCCGAGATTGCAAAAGCCATCGACGGTCCCGACTGCCCGCTTGAAATCTTTCACGTGTACGCGTTTGATCCTCCGGGCCAGGATTTTAATCCAATGCTGCGGATAGCCGAAGTTCCAGATGTTGCCCACGTCGAAGTAGGACGCCACGCGCGGATTTCCGACGTCCTTGAGGAATTGCCTGAACTCCAGCGGGCTTGTGAGGAACTTGTTCCAGACGTTCTCGAGGCAGGCATAGACGCCGAGTCTTTCGGCGGTTCGCCCGACGGCCTTGCAGAATGTCAGCGCCCGCTTGTAGCAGTCGTCGTAGGGCACGACGTCCGCATCGGGAAGGAAGAACACATCGACGTGCCCGGGCAGCACCAGCAGGTGCTTTGCGCCGAGGTCGGCGGTAACGCGCAGGCACTTTTGTGTCGTGGCCAGCGCCTTGTCGCGCACGCGCTTGGAGGCGGAGGCTGGGTTGGTCTCCCAAAGAAGTCCGCTGGCGACTGATCCGATCTTTATTCCGATTTGATTGGCTTCGTTGGCGATCTGTTTGCATTTTTTGGTCGAGGTGTTCGGCGTCAGGTCGCCCGTCGGACTTACGCAAAGTTCGATACCGTCGAAACCGGCCTTCTTCGCCAGCAGCATCGCCTCGGAAACGCTGCGCTTACC
>DAOVLV010000352.1 GCA_030631085.1 Planctomycetales bacterium
AAGGCCGGCTGGCGGCGCTGATACTCCTGCTGCCGGTGATGCTCGCGGTCGGCGGCTGGCTGGGCGGACGGGTCTCGCCCGTCCTGTCTCGCAGGAATCCGACAATCCGCCTCGCCCAGCGCATCCGGGACGAAGATGCCCGAAAAGTCAAAGGGACCACCGACGCAGCCGAAGTCTTTCGCGAAAGTCGCAGGCCTGTGGCTGAACTTTACGAAGAGGCTTCGGGTATCCGCCGCGAGTTTCTTCTCGGAGGCCGATTGCTGGGCGCGTTCATCGCGCTTGTAGTGATGTTGAAGATGATTCGATTTTCCATTCGGCGAAGGCGGGACGACTACGAGGCCGATCGCGCCGACTGTCTTGCTTGCGGGCGATGCTTCGCGTACTGCCCACGCGAACAGGCGCGATTGAAGCGAATCAAGGAGGGTAAATGAACGCATCCGGCGCTGACATCCGGTATCGCGCGAGCGTGGCGAGCACTGTTGTTGCGGGCGTCTTTTGCGTGATTGTCTGCGCTGGGCTTATCCACAACTATTTTCACAGCGACGTCTCCGACCCGCTGGATTCAGAACAGTTCAGCGCGCTCAAGGCCGAACTGCAGGCCTATCCCGACGATGAGCAACTCAAAAGCAAAGTCCGGCGGATGGATTTGGAGTTGAGGCGGGAGTATTTCCGCTCCCAGGCATTCGCCGTTCGTGGTGGATGGCTGTTGCTTGGCGGCATTGTGGTTTTGCTGGTGTCGGTTGGGGTGGCTGTCGGTTGTCGCAAGACTGTTTCGGCCCCCGCGCCGGCGGGCGATCAGGAACGGGCGGAGGTTCGCGCCGGCACGTTTGCCCGCTGGTCGGTCGCGGCAGCGGGGCTGATGATTCTCGGCGGCGCGACGGCCCTGACCTTTATCGTGCCGATAGAAGGTTTTCCCACTGCTATCAAGCATGCCGAAAAAAAACTTCCACTTGTTGCCCGCTTCCCATCGGCTGAGGAAATCGGCAGGAACTGGCCTCGATTTCGCGGACCTGGCGGGTTGGGAATTTCGGCATATACAAACGTGCCGGCGAATTGGAACACAAAGACCGGCGAGGGCGTTCTATGGAAGTCGCCGGTTCCGCTGCCGGGGAAAAATTCTCCGGTCGTCTGGGGTAATCGCATCTTCCTGACCGGCGCGACAAAGGACAAACGCCAGGTGTATTGCTTCGACGCCGATTCGGGGGAATTGCTCTGGCAGCGGGACGTGGTGAACGTTCCTGGCAGCGTCGCCAAGCCGCCGGAGGTTTCAGAAGAAGATACGGGTTACGCAGCGCCGACGGCTGTAGCTGACGGTCAGCGGGTATATGCGATATTCGCCAATGGCGACTTGATATGTTTCGATTTCGCCGGCGAGCGGCTTTGGGCGATGAACCTCGGCCTGCCGGTCAATATGTATGGCCACGCCACGTCGCTGGCGATGTGGCGAAGGCTGCTGCTGGTGAAATTCGACCAGGGTCGGGAAGGAGAAGGCAAATCGGAACTCCTTGCGCTGGACGCATTGGACGGTAAGGATGTATGGTCGAAGGACCGTCCGGTTCCCGATTCGTGGTCTTCGCCGATTGTTATCAACGCCGGCGGACGTGAACAGATAATCACCTGTGGAAACCCGTGGGTGATTTCCTACAGCCCCGCCGACGGGTCCGAACTGTGGCGGGTCAAGTGCCTCGACGGCGACGTCGCGCCGTGCCCGATTTTCGCCGGGGGGATGGTATTCGCCGTCAATACCAGAGCGGTTGTCGCAGCCATCAGGCCCGACGGTAGCGGCGACGTTACAAAAACCCACATCGCATGGACGGCCATCGACGGACTTCCCGATATTTGCAGTCCCGTCAGCGACGGGAAACTCCTCTGGCTGATGGAAACCTACGGAACGCTGACCTGCTACGACGCTCAAACCGGTGAAATGGTCTGGGACAGGGAACTGGATATGGAGTTCAACGCCTCGCCGGTGCTGGTAGGCCGACGAGTGTATCTGACCGGCATCGACGGGGTAACGATCATCATCGAAGCGGCCCGGGAGTATAAGGAAATCGCCCGGTCCGAACTGGGCGAAAAAGTCTTTGCGACTCCGGCCTTTATGGATGGGCGGATTTATATGCGAAGCGAGAAGAACCTGTTCTGCATAAGCGACGCGAAACGATGAACCAGGCGGATTTGACATTTGTGGATTCTCTCATTGAGCGAATCGGGCGGGAACCCGAAGCGGTGATCCCGATCCTCCAGGCGATTCAGGAGCATTATCGTTACTTGCCGCGCGAGGTCCTGGAGCGGGTCTGCGAGATTAGTGAGATTACGCCGGCGCGGATTGAGGGCGTCTCGACGTTTTATACGCAGTTTCGCCACCGACCGGCGGGGAAGCACACAATCCGGGTTTGCGTGGGAACCGCCTGCCACGTCCGGGGGGCCGGCGCGGTTCACGACGGATTCTGCCGACACCTCGACATTGCCGGCGACGCCGACACGGACGATGCCGGGATTTTCACCGTCGAGAAGGTCGCCTGCCTCGGATGCTGCTCGCTCGCGCCGGTGGTTCAGATAGGCGACGTAACCTACGGCCACCTGGCCGGAGACACTGCGGCGGATGCGGTGCGGGATTTTCTGAACCTTCAGTCCCGGCGGGTTCGTCGCAAGGTCCGCCCCGTCGAGGCCGGCGCCGAATACGGGGAGATTCGCATCAGTCTTGATACCTGCTGCCTCGCTCGCGGTTGCGGCGCGGTGTATGAGGCGTTGTGTGAGGCTGTGGCGAGAACCGGCGCGCGGGCTTTCGTCAAGCGGGTCGGATGCACGGGCATGAGTTACATAACGCCGCTGGTGGAGGTCGCCCTGCCGGGCCAATCGCCGGCCCTGTACGCGGGCGTAAAACCCGAAGACGCCGAGGCAATCGTCCTGCGACACTTCAGGCCAAGGGGGGTCGTGCGGAAAATCAAAACGGCGGCATCGCACATCCTCGAAAACATTCTCACCGACGACGCATGGAAGCCCGTTACGCGATATTCG
>DAOVLV010000040.1 GCA_030631085.1 Planctomycetales bacterium
AATTGCATCACCGCCGCCCAGCATTTTCCATCGGTACCGATCTGCACGTGCACGCCCGCGTATGACTGGTTTTCGATGGCGACGGCGCGGGCAGCGCCGAGCATCCCGCTTATGACGTTCCGCGACTGGAGGTCCACTCCGGCGGTGAACAGCCCGATTATCCCCGGCATCGTGATCGTCAACACCAGCGAGATTATGGAAATGGCCACCAGCAGTTCAATAATCGTGAACGCCGGTTTGATTGCGGATTGAAGAAGGCCTTTGGCACTCGGCATTTGGCATTGGCGGCACTGGGTTGGTGAGGGTTTCCTCTGTTTAATTCCACGATTCCGCAAAATCTTATGATTATAAAGGTGGAACGCGCAACGACCCTCGACCACTAATGCCAAATGCCTGGTGCCTAATGCCTGGTCCCTTCCTGGTCCCAAGTCCCTAGTCCCAAGTCCCTTTCTTCGGTATTCCGGTAATCCGGTATTCCGGTAATCCGTGAACTGATTGTTCGATTGCTTCTTCATGGCTATTGGTTATCCGAACGAATGTTGTCATTTTCCGTGCCGAAGTCGCTGTCGGTTCCGGCGGATACTATTACCGGCGAGCCACCGACACCTCCGTCGCTGAAATACTCCATGTACTTCTCGAACCCATCCACAAAAACGTCGCTACTGTAGATGCTCTTAATCGCGTCTTTATCCAGTTTGGCGACAAACGCCTGGGACTGCGGAACCGAAACCAACTCCTCATATAATTTTTTGCCTCGACAATAAGCATCCCAGTTGCGTTCCCCATCCACCCAGCCACCCGGGGCGACGGAATCCGCCTCATCCGGCGGGTAGTCGCCCTTGACGGTACGGTACTCCTCGATCGCCTGGAGGATTACCAACATATTGGTTCTGGTCTGCTCGGCTGACGCCCTGGCGAGAACTATATGAGTAACACCCACAACAATCGTAAGCAGAATGGCAACGACGCTTATCACCACAAGCATCTCCACCAGCGTGAAACCTCGTGGCACAGGTTTGTAACCTGTGCGGCGTACACAGGATTGCAACCTGTTCCGCCTTAGGCCTGAATGTAAAGCGTTGCTTTTCATCGGAAACCTCTTATCTATTAAAGAAGTTTGTAACATCGTCGCTGCCCCCGTCCTTTGGCGCATTCCAATCTTCGTTGCGTCCCCTGCTAATCAGGATAAAATCGGTCCGGTAATAGTCCCCATCGGAATCCTTTGCATAACTGTTCGGGTCGGTTGGGTCGCTGTTATTATGATCGGCATTGTAGATCGAGCCGTCGTAGCGGTAGTACAGTATCGCGTTACCTCCTAGCCGCCCGAAAACATCGACGAATTCAGGCCTGGTGTCGATGCGTGTGTCCAGTTTCTCCGCGCCGTTGTATGGACCGTACACCCGTCCCCGCTGCTCCAGGCGGAAGCCATAACCGTCAACACCGTCGTCGGCGTCAAGGTTCGCACGGTCAGGCAGGCCGTCGCCGCCCGTGTCCAGGCCATAGCCCGTCAGGAACAACGCTATCAACTCGCTTCCGGTCCATCCGTTGTAATCGTCGTTGTCCTGGCTGGGAGGATAGTCCTCAAAATCGGTGAAATACTGCTGGCACGCACCGTCAATCAGGTTAATGATCGCCTGCACCTTCGTCTTCTTTCCGGCAATGCGAAATTTATTCAATGCCGGCAGGAGCAGCCCTATAAGAAGCACAATAATCGAGACAATCACCAATAGTTCAACAAGCGTAAAACCGCTTGCAGATTGCGGATTGCGGATTGCCGGGCTACGGCTGGCTCCGCCCTGACGAGCGGATTGCGGATTAATCCTTTCAAAGCCCGCGCTTGAGCGCAGCGAAAACACGGGGCTGGGAATTACTGATGGTCCGCTCGAAATATCATGTTGTGTGTTCATTTCTCAATCGCTCTTGAACGCAGGGTAACGAAGATCGTCGCCGGTACCGTAGATACGGTCCCTTCCAGCGGCGATAAGCAGATACGCTCCGGGATTATACGGTGTCGTGCTGACATCGCCCTGAAACCGCCGGTCCTTGATGTAGTTCTCAAAGGCTGCCTGGTTTGTGCCGCTGTGTTCCTCGCCATCCGAGGTTTCCCATTTCCACTCGATGTCATTCCCATCGTTCTTGTAATCGGAATTGTCGCTCATCTCGTACTGCCCCAGTCCGCTGACGCCCGGACGGGCAGGAAAATACAGGATCGGTAGAACCTCTCTGGTTTTGGAAGTTTTGTTTTGGTCAGAGATTGTTCCGATGTCAAAGTCGAATACACCGTCGTTATATTCCGGCTCGATAAGGTCCCCTGAAGGCTTCACGGGTGCGTGTTTTGAGCAGGGGTACACCGGCGAGGCGTCCGGATCGGTAAAGAGCGACCTGGCCAACCACTGGCTACCGGTGAATTTTCCAGCACTGTTGCTTCCCAATTCGCTGGAATACTGCTGACCGGGATAGTACCCGTGTGTTTCGTAGTACATAATACATCCGCCGGACAGTTCGGCTATGCGAGCGCCGGTTTTGATATTTGCCGCTTCCTTGCGAGCACTGGAAAGGGTTGGGAGCAGTATCCCTATCAGTAGCGCAATTATGCCGATCACCACAAGCAGTTCGACGAGCGTGAAACCGATTGTGGATTGAAAAAGGCATTTGGCATTCGGCATTTGGCATTGGTGACACTGGGTTGACGAGGGTTTTCTCTGTTTAATTCCACGATTCCGTAAAATCTCATACTTATAACGGTAGAACGCGCAACGACCCTCAACCGCCGATGCCCAATGCCCAATACCCAATGCCTGGTCCCTTCCTGGTCCCAAGCCTGCCTGCCGTAGCCTTGGCGAAGGCCGGTCCCCGGTCCCTGTTTTCGGGTTTTTGTCCTTACTCATCATTTTTCCGACCAACCTTTCTGCCTCTTTATTTTACCGATGAAATAAGTGTCGGTAGCGGCATGAAGATAGCGACGACGATAAACCCGACGATTACACCCAGCGTGATAACCATCACCGGTTCCAGCAGAGAGACCATAGCCGCCACCATCGTCTGAATCTCTTCGTCGTAGGTATCGGCGACCTTGGAGAGCATTTTATCCAGGTCGCCTGTTTCCTCGCCGACGTCTATCATATTGACTACCATCGGTTCGACGATCTTTGCCTGTCGCAACGGAGCGGCAAAGTCGTCGCCCTCACGGATTCCGTCGTGGACCTTCTTGAGCGCCTTGGCGAAGACCTCGTTTCCGCTCGTCTCGCGTGTAATATTAATGGCTTCAAGAATCGGTACACCTGCCGTCAGCAGCGTCCCAAGCGTCCGGGTAAATCGCGACACCGCCGTTTTGGCTAATATCTTGCCCATTACCGGAATCTTCAGTTTCAGTGAATCGACAAAATACCGCCCACCGTCGGACATACGAAGCAACCTGAAAATAGTGAACAAACATATCGGAAAAGCCAGTATGTACGCCCACCCATAACCTTCCGCGAACCAAGCGGACATCTTCATAAGCAGCAGCGTAGCGGCGGGGAGTTTACCGGCTCCGAACTGTTCAAAGATGTCCTTGAACTTGGGAATGATGTAGATCATAATACCCATGACGATCCCAATAGCAGCAGTGATAACCACAGCGGGATACACCATCGCACCGATTACCCTTCGTCTGAGTTTCTGCGACGCTTCCATAAAGTCGGCCAATCGGCGAAGGACCACGTCGAGCACGCCACCGGCCTCACCGGCGGCGACCATGTTGGTAAAGAGTTTATCGAAGGCTTTGGGGTGTTTTGCCATTGCCTCGGAAAGCGTAGAGCCTCCCTCGACGTCTTCAGCCACAAGACGAATGGCTATTCGGAGCATTCCCGGTTTCTGCTGCTCTTCAAGGATTCTCAGGCTTCGCAGCAAGGGTAATCCGGCGTCCTGAAGCGTAGAAAGTTGCCTGGCGAACTGAGTCAGCAGTTTCGTGGGAACTCTTCCCACCGTTCGACGTTTGGGCGCCGCTGCCGGTCTGGCGCCGGTAGCGGCAGCGCCGGCCGATGCCGATTTTCTACCACCCGAACGCTCCTTGACCTTCGTGGGAAAGTGCCCCAACCCACGGATTTTGGAGACCGCTTCCTCGCTGCTGGCGGCATCGACATCGCCTTTGACGCTCTGACCGACACTGTTCATCGCTTCATAATGATAAGTCGCCATTGTTTATATCCTTGTACTGTCCCAAAACACCGGTTTAAAACAGTCCTGTACACTAAAGCGCGATTTACTTGCTCAAATCCGAATCTCGAAATCCGAAATCCGAAACAAATTCAAAACTCGAAATCCGAATGTCCTAAACAGTTACCTCGAAAATTGACCGGGTATCGTAAAGTGTTTTGATAATTCGGATTTTAGTCATTTGATATTGTTTTGTATTTCGATATTCGTATTTCGGATTTTGAGATAATTCCTTATTCCATTTCCTCATAGATCGTCTGTGAAACGACTTCTTCAATCGTTGTAACCCCATCATATATCAACAGTAATCCGCTTTCACGCAGCGTCCGCATACCACGACGACGGGCGGCTTCACGAAGCGCATTGGTACTGGCGCGGCCGATAATCAACTCGCGAATAGTGTCATCCATCAACATAATCTCAAAAATACCCGTTCGCCCGCTGTAACCGGTCCCACGACAGTAATCGCATCCGCTACCCCGAAAGAACGTCCTTCCGGCCACATTTTCCGGGCGAAGTTGCAGTTCCATGAGCATTTCTTCAGTAGGTGTGAATTCCTCCCTGCATCTCGGACAGATACGACGCACCAGACGCTGACCAACTATTCCCTCCAGCGTCGCTGTAATCAGATAAGGCTCCAGACCCAAATCCAGAAGACGAGCAATGGCAGACGGTGCGTCGTTGGTGTGCAACGTCGAAAAGACCATATGACCGGTCAATGACGCCTGTATCGCTATCTCGCCCGTTTCGAGGTCGCGGATTTCGCCGACCAGGATGATGTCAGGGTCCTGGCGGAGAAAAGACCTCAAACACCGCCCGAAAGTCAAACCGATAGCGTCGTTTATCTGCACCTGAATCAGCCCGTCAATGTCATATTCGACGGGATCTTCGGTGGTGAGTATCTTGACGGCGACATCGTTCAACTCGTTCAGCCCCGAGTATAGCGTAGTGGTCTTACCCGAACCGGTCGGACCCGTAACGACGCATATTCCGTTGGGGCGGTTTATCAATTGACGGAAAACCCGCAGGTCGTCCTCGCGGAAACCTACCTGTTCCAGGTCGAGACTGACCTGGCTTCGGTCCAGTACACGCATCACGACGCTCTCGCCGAACATTGTCGGGAGCACGCTGATACGCAAATCCACCGGTTGACCGTTGATGACAAGTTCGATTCGTCCGTCCTGAGGAAGGCGGCGTTCGGCAATGTCAAGATCGGCCATTACTTTGATTCGACTGGCGATTGCCAGTGCAATCGACTTGGGCGGAGGGACCATCTCATACAACAACCCGTCGATACGATAGCGAATCTTGAACTCGTTCTCGAACGGTTCGAAGTGGATGTCGCTGGCGCGGTCGCGTATCGCCTGGAGCAGCACCATGTTGACCAATCGTCGAATGGGATTGGAATCGGCTGCTTCCCTGATGGTCTCCAGGTCGATGCTTTCTCCGCGATTCTCCAGAGCGGCCAATTGCCCGTCACCGGCAATTTCGTTGATTAATTCCCCGATGGACTCAGGCTCGACGTCGTAATACTTGTGCAATGCCCGCTCCAGCATTTCGGGGTCGGCAATCCTGGCTACGACGTCAAGACCCATCAGCGTCCGCATATCGTCGGTGGCACGGAAATTATCCGCAGAACCCAATGCCACCGTCAATCGCTTATCCGCATCATCGTACTCCAGAGGGATCAATTTATAGGCATTGGCCATCTGGGCGGAAACCATCTTGATGACATCGTCCGGTACGTCGAACTTCTCCAGGTCCACGTACTCCATCCCGACCTGGAAAGCCAAAGCAAGAACCAGAGTGGTTGGGACAATGTAACCCAGGTCGATCATTATCTGACCGATGGGTCCGCCCTTCTCTTTCTGGATACCCAGCGCCTCGTGTACCTGCTCGCGGGTCAGTTTGCCCATCTTCACCATGATCCGACCTATAGGCCGGCCTTGAAGTTCGGCAACGTTCACATCCTGTTGTATCGTTTCCGTGACCATTGACTAACTCCTGAAAACGGTCTCTGCCTGTGCGCCAACATCGATAGGTTCTTCAGGCCTGGCAATTTGCCCCTTCTGGAAGCCCTCGATCTTATCCTGCAACTGACCCGGACTCTGGGCCTGTTCTACGGCATCCTCAGCCGAAATCTTTCCACCGCAAACCAAACGGAACAGGTGCTCATCCAGCAACTGCATCCCGAATTTCTTACCCGTCTGAATGGTAGAAGGAATACGGAAAACCTTGTTCTCGCGGATCAGGTTGGACACCGCACCGGTAACAACCATGAACTCATAGGCAGCCACTCGCCCGCGAACGTCCACCCGTGGTATCAGCGCCTGGCAAAGAACGGCAATGAGCGTAGAAGCCAACTGTATCCTGATCTGGTTCTGCTGATTGACGGGGAACTGTTCGGAAATTCGAGTTACAGTCCCCTGCGCGCTGGTGGTGTGCAGCGTCCCGAAGACAAGGTGCCCTGTCTCCGCCGCACGAAGCGCCGCTTCCATCGTCTCAAGGTCACGTAACTCGCCAACCAGGATTACATCCGGGTCCATTCGCAGCACGCGACGGAGGGCCTCGCTGAAACTGGGCACGTCCACACCAACCTCACGCTGGTTGATCATCGACTTGCGGTGAGAATGGTAATACTCAATCGGATCCTCAATGGTAACTATGTGTTTGTCGAAATTGCGGTTGATATAGTCAATCATCGTCGCCATCGTGGTGGTCTTGCCCGATCCGGTCGGACCCGTAACAAGGAAAATACCCCTGGGACGACGACAAAGACTCTTGACGATTGATGGTAATCCTATCTCCTCGAAGGTGAACAACTTGCTGGGAATAAGTCGCAGGGCCAGTGAAATATTTCCACGCTGGTGAAAAACGCTGACGCGGAACCGCCCTTCATCACCAAAGGCAAAACCGAAATCTGTCCCACCCTCTTCCTGAAGTTCCTGCTGGGCGCGTTCGGGAGTAATTGCCTTCATCAACGCTACGGTGTCAGCCGGTTCCAGAACCTTCGTTTCAAGCGAACGAAGACGACCATGAAGACGAAGAGTCGGAGCACGCCCTACATGCAGGTGCAAGTCGCTGGCACCGCGTTTGATGCAAGTCTCTAAAAGCCGGTCAATATGCAAAGTAGCCATGAGTTTTCCTTTTTCTGACCTTCTGCACTGAATTATTCGCCTCTACGAACCTCACAGTACCCATAAAAAGGCGACAATTTCGCGCAATTTCGGTTTCTCATTGTAAATAAACGAGTTACATCCACCGCTATAACAGATCAGTCCATTACCAATTCCGAAACCTGTGTAATCCTGACCAGTTCTTCCGGCGTGGTTATCCCCCTGGATATTTTCCTCCGCCCATCCTCCAGAAGGGATCTCATTCCCGATGCCCGGGCCTCTCGCCTCATTTCGCTCAACGGGGCGCGTCTTATCGCCATGTCCGCCAAGGTGTTATTCATCTCCATCAGTTCAAAAATAGCAAGCCTTCCCCGATATCCGTCTCCCCCGCACGCAGCGCAACCCGCGCCACGATAAACAGTTGCGTTGTGCAACTCCTCGTCGCTGAAACCGAGCACCCGAAGAAGTTTCATATCCGGACTCGGGTCGATTTCCCTGCATTCCTCGCATATTACGCGGACCAGTCGCTGGGCCATTACCGCCTGGATAGAACTGGCCGCCAGGAACGGTTTCACGCCGATGTCAATAAGACGGGTCAATGCGCTGGGGGCATCGTTGGTATGGAGTGTACTGAAAACCAGGTGTCCTGTAAGAGCGGCCTGAATTGCAACCTCAGCAACCTCCAGGTCACGAATTTCACCAACAAGAATGATATTGGGGGCCTGTCGAAGCATGGCACGGAGTATCTTGGAGAACGTCAAACCGGTCGTCTCGTTGACCTGACACTGATTAATCCCCGTAAAGTTATATTCGATAGGATCTTCTGCCGTGATAATCTTCCGGTCAGGACGGTTCAACTCGTTCAATGCCGCATACAGCGTGGTCGTCTTACCCGAACCGGTCGGACCCGTAACGAGGAATATCCCATTGGGGCGCTTGATGATACGTTGAAATCTGGCTGCGTCATCCTCCTCGAAACCCAACGCCTCAATCCCCATACGCGCGCTTTCGGGTCTGAGAATACGCAATACGCAGCTTTCACCGTGATACCCCGGAATGAAACTGACGCGAAAATCAATATCCGACCCGCCGATAATCATCGTAATTCGACCGTCGGTCGGAAGGCGCTTCTCGGTAAGGTCAACCCCGGACATGATTTTGAGGCGGTTAATCACCGGTCCCTGCATCCGTTTGGGTATGTTGTCCCTCTCCCGGCAGACGCCGTCGATCCGATATCGCACGCGGATACGGTTGGACATCGGTTCGATGTGAATATCGCTGGCACGCAGATTCACAGCCTCCGTTACCAGCATCGTTACCAGGCGAATTACCGGTGCGCTCTCGGCGTCCATGTCATCACCGGATTCAACATTCGACGCCGTGTTATCCTCTAACTGATGGAGCGTCTCATCAATGCTCACGTCCGATCCGACAAATCGCTCGATAAAATCCCGAAGCCTGGTCCTCGAAGCAAGGGCACAATCAATCTCCGCATTCATCCTGAACCGGAGCATATCGAGCGTTTCAAGGTCAAGCGGGTCGGTAATAATAACTTTGAGACGACTACCCTCGCGTTTTATCGGAAGAACAAGATGCCGGCGAATAATGTCCGGCGGAATTGCCTCCAGAAGATTAGGAACAATCTTCTGACGCTCAAGATCAACGTACTCCATGTCGAACTGCGTCGCCAGGGCCTTGGTTACGTCCTCCTCGTCGGCCAGACCAAGCGACACCATCGCCTCGCCGATCCGCAATCTTTCATGGAGAGCGTGTTCAAGCGCCTCATCCACGCCCGCAGATGTTACAACCCCCCATTCAATAAGTATCTCGCCAAGTCGCTTCTTCTTCCTGGCCATAACGTCTCCCGTGCTACGCCTGAATGGGCTATGCGCCAAAACCATGCACCGATTCACACTCACAAATCGGAGGCTTTGACTATGCCAACGTCGGCTGCTATGGAGCTTCCGACGAAACACAAGTATATCAGACTTACCTGAGGCGGGATAATGGAATAAATGAGGACGGTTGCTTTATTACGGTAAAGCCTCAGGCCGGTCTCCTCATACCCTCATTATAAGGACATGCGTATGAAAACGTCAATCCCAATATAATTGGTGTGCGACTAATTAAGTGCTCCGCCCCAATCCCAATACTTTACGCTACCCACCCAGAGTAATGGTTTGCAAAGAAGCCGTGCAATCCTTACTATCACTACCACTGATAGAGTAACCGGTTTTATACAGGAGACTATAAATGTACGCACAGATCAGTTATTGGGCATTCGAGGATGGATTGAGCGGTAAGCGCAGCGTTTCCGAGGCGATGCTGCTGGCGAAGAAGGCCGGTTTCGACGGTATCGAACTTTGCGTAAGTCCGACGGGCGACCTGACGCCGAACACCTCGACCAAAAAATGCAAACAGATCGCCGACGAAGCCAATCAAATCGGAATAAAGATCGGATCAGTCGCC